>JAZNHQ010000053.1:0-9122 GCA_045577035.1 Faecousia sp.
TATGAAGCTGGAGGCTATGGAGGAAGGCATCCCCTCTGAGGATATCTTCATGGATCACGCAGGCTTCTCTACCTATGAAAGTATCTTCCGGGCAAGGGATGTCTTTGCTGCTGATAAGATCATCATTGTCACACAGGAATATCACCTCTATCGTGCGCTCCATGTTGCTAATGCCCTTGGCGTGGAGGCTTATGGTGTTTCCGCAGATTATCATACTTATGTGGGACAAGCATACCGTGAGCTGCGTGAGATCCTTGCCCGCAACAAGGATTTCGCCACAAGTATTCTGAAACCGGAACCGACCTATCTTGGTGATGTAATTCCGGTCAGTGGTGATGGCAATCTTACCAATGACGAGGACATGGAGCCGGTGTTGTCGTAAAAATAGCGTTTCTCGCCCCAGAAAAGGCGTGTGCAACGCTCCGTTGACAAAATGAAACGCTGTGATGGTGGTCAAAATGCCCCTCATAGTGTACCCTTATAGCTGAAAGGAGGCGATGGTTATGACATTAGGCCAGCGCATACAAGAACTGAGAAAACAGCGTGGAATGTCACAGGAAGCTCTTGGCGATGCACTGGGCGTCTCCCGACAAGCTGTATCGAAGTGGGAGGGCGATAATGGCATTCCCGAATTGGATACCCTCATCGCCATGAGCCGCCTATTCGAAGTAACTGTCGGCCAGCTGCTCGGTGTTGAGGAGCCTGTTGAGCAGAAAAGCGAAACCGCAAACGAATCGGAAGAGAATAAAGAGGATCAAGTCGAAGCTGTCCTCCGTCGTTATGTAGAGCAGACAACGCAAAAGGATGAGCGTTCCTGGTTTGAGCGTTGGGGAAAAACTGTGACAGAAGCGATTGTCGTGACAACGGTTTTTATCGTGATGTTTTCCATGCTCATCTCCCTGCGCAGCACGGTGAAGCTCTTGCAACATGATCTATCCAACCTTCAGGTTAATGTATCCAACAGCCAGAACAATCTCTCCGGTCAAATCCGCAACACAATCTACGATGTTCTGGCGGAAGAAGCAAATCTGCTGAGTACCTTTGACTGGGAAATCGTGGATTTTGACCTCGATAATCAGACGGCCACCCTGCGTATGAATGCCACCATGAAGGAATACGCTGCAGGAAGCAAACTGCAGTTCTGTGCAGCATGGCAGAAGGTTGACGATACCGAAGGCCAAACAACTGGTGATTGGGTGGATGGCCCCAACTTCCAATCTGAGATCATGCTTCCCTTAAACCATAAGACTGTAATCAGTATCCGGGTCGAGGATGCGGATGGCAACATCAAAGAGTATGTTATCCCGACTCCGATTCATGAACTTCACCCTGACAATTTCCACCTGTATGCCCGCAATCTGATTACACCGTTTGCTATATCATATAAGGGCTTTGGCTTCTCATCATCAACAGCAAAGGCAGAACAAGCGTATATTGTAATTGAGTCTATTTTCCCAGACTTCTTCTGGCCAGAAAAAGCAGTGCTGACGGCATCCGTGAATGATGTTGAGATCATGAGCGAGGTTATGACCATCGCTCCCTCGACAAGAGAAAAACAGATGTTCAATGCATCTATTCAGAACAACTATTATGATCTTACACTCAAGGATGGCGATACACTTGAAGTCGTGCTTGTAGTGACAGACAATCTTGGCCGTACCGAGCAGTTTTCAGACAGTGTAAATATGCAAGACGGGGAACTTCAGCGCAAACCTGCTGCAGCACCGGTGGTTCCGGTAGGTTGACAACCGCGAATGCATAAAATAAGCCCGCAGGATTTGGTTCCTGCGGGCTTATTACATACACAACGGTGAAGGCTGGTTGGTTAACTTTTTTAAATAATTATATCACAGTGCTCTAAACCTGGGAGAGACGCGGGTCTTCTGCGTCTAAACGATCCGTAGAGACGGTATAAAGTCGCATCTAAACCCAGCGTCGGTTGAAAAAGGCGCTGTTCTGCACTATGCTATAGCCAGGAGGTGATTCTATGGACGCGAAAAAGTTAGGTCAGTTCATAGCGGAGATCCGCAAAGAAAAAGAAATGACACAGGCGGAGCTGGCCTCTAAACTCCATGTGACAGATAAGGCCGTCAGTAAATGGGAACGAGGTTTGGGGCTGCCGGACATCAACAGCATTGAGCCGCTTGCGGATGCTCTGGGCATCAGCGTGGCGGAGGTAATGCAGGCCGAGCGAATCCAAACTGACCACGTCACGCCGGAGAATGCATCGGAAATGCTGACGAATGCCTTTGATATTGTCAAGCAACAGCGCAAAGCTGAACGCACGCATATTCTTCTTATCCTTGGCGCAATCCTGCTGGTCGTTGTGGTATTGCTTTTGGGTCCTGGAGGTGCCTTGATCTTCATGCCGGTTGGATGTGTATTGGGCGGTATCGCACTTGCTGTGTACGGTTTCTGGCGCAAACACAGCCAGTTACCAGCAACGCGCACATTCATAGTTGCCCTCGTATTAATCGTACTGCCAATCGTTCTCGGCATGCTCCTTTATCGACTTGGTATTCTCACAATCAGCTACACACCGCAGTAAAAACGAAGGTCCGCAGCTTGGTGTCTGCGGACCTTCTCGTTTCTGTCATTGATTACTTGCCCATGAGTTTTTCTCCGGCAATTACCATCTGCTCCTCTGTGGGTGTCCAGTTCAGTTCAATGTCCACCAGCCTGTCTTCGTAGCACAGTACAAATCGGTCGATGAACGAGCCATCGGCGGCAGTCAGCTGATATGCGGTGCTGGCACCCCATGGAGCTCCATCCACTTCACTCAGCGCTACGCCTTCCTCCGAAGCCAGCACAGCGATGCGCTGGATCTGGCCTGCGAAGAAATCATAAAGGAACGGTACCTTCACCTGGTAGAGTTCATACTTTATGGCCGGGATGTCCGGCGACGGCTCATCGTCGAAATGATGGCGTTGCTCCACCTCCAGTCGGCTCAGTAGCAGAGAGGAATCCGGGCTGCTTAGCGTAATGTGTCCCTGATAGTTCGTATCCATCAAGTCCTGCACCTTCAAAGGCGCTTCCTCAATGCGCAGAGATTCGGAAAACACTTCGCTTCTGGACAACAGTGTGCCCCCAGTAAGGGCGGTACCCATGAGGACAAGTCCGAACACAAAGGTGGTCAAAAAAGTCAGCACTCGGTTTAATCCTGCGGACAACCTCTTGCGCTTGTAAAATCGCTTTACTGCTTCACCCATGTACTTTGTTCCAAAGATAGCCCCAAACACCAGTGCGGCAATGCAGACCATCAGAGCGTTTTTCGCAAACACAAGGTTGATGATCCATAGGGCAAACGAAATCACAAGAACAGTCAGAATGACCCGCTGGAAAGGAGCGGTGGAAGGTGTGTCCATGAAGATACCGTCCTCTGCGGCCCTTGACGCTCTCTTGTGCCATGTATAGTAGGTACGCAGCTCTACAGCACACATTAAGAACAGCAGAAATGCACAGGTATAGGTCACCATGTTGGCCGGGCTTGAGAAAAAGTGAAGCGTGTGTCCGATCAGGCCGGAGATGAGGAAATATGTCCCCACCAAACCGACGATCAGCAGGAACCAGTAGGCTCTGAGATAATTCGCTTTGCAGGCTTTATGGATGGTCTCCACCTCGTACACTGGGTCGGTATCGATGGGGATCGGGTTTTCTGTGGTGCTGTAAAAGATCTGCATCTGGAACCAGGTGCAGGCCAGTTCCCAGCCGGTACGGGCAGAGAAGTCATAGAAAGTCTGCTGTGCGTCGGTGGGACTGGGGGCAAACTCATTTGCCTTGGGATAATAAGTCACGGCGAATTGCAGTGTCTGCGGCTCGATTTTTCGATAGGTCCAGAATTGATTTGTAATCCTCTCGATCATCCAGCCTTTTTGTGCCATCTTCGCAAGATGCTTTTCTATGCCAGTGTGGTCATAGAAAGACAGCGTTTCCAAACGTCTCTTTTTCTCCTTCATACATTATCCCCCTTTCCAAAAAGCATATCATAGTCTGCGACACGCTTACGGAGCTTTTGCGTTTCATTATCCAGCATTTCTCTGCCCTTGTCGGTCAGAATGTAGCTGCGGCGCCGCCCCTCCACCTTGACCTCCTGGATCATATCGGCCTCCAGAAACTGCTCCAGCAGGTTATACATAGTGCCGGAGCCAACTGTGACCTGGTCGCCGGTCAGTGCGGAGATCTTATCAAAGATGTCAATTCCATAGCACTCGTCCTTCAGGCAGAGCAGGATGTAAAACATCTGCTCGGTCAGCGTTTGAAACTTCGGTCTGGGCATTGTTTTACCACCTCCATCTCGAATATCGAGTTCTTTGTTTATAGTATAATCTCGAATATCGAGTTTGTCAATGGGGCGCAAAGATGATTTGCAAGATAAAATATTGTTTTCAATCTAAACGCTCCGTACACACCGCAATAAAACAAGCCCGCAGGATTATATTAGTTTGCCTGTGGGCTTACTGCTGTTGCATTTATTGAAAAAAGGTCTGAAATAAGGTATTCTTTATATGCGGTAGTCAAGTTGCAACCGCTGGTTACTGAATTATCAGCCTCTGTTGATAGCGTGTCACTGCAGAAAACAGTATAGTATCGGCAAGGAGGTACTTCAATGCTATCTGAAAGAATTTATACACTTCGGAGAATGCGGGGACTATCCCAGGAGCAGCTTGCCGAGAAAATTGGTGTCTCTCGTCAGGCAATCTCAAAATGGGAAGGTGGACTATCTACGCCTGAGTTGGATAAGCTCAAAGCTCTCAGCGAATGCTTTGGCATAACCCTTGATGAGCTTACCAGCGAAGAGAAGGAGGCTCGCGGCATGGATGCTCTTAAACCCACCGCTTCTTCCAACACCCCATCGACCAGCAGGCTGGGGATATTCCTCTGCGGCGCAGGAGCTTTGTTTCTTGTGCTGGCTGGTATCATGATGATCGCCAGCCCTGCATCTGTCGACAAATTGAACGAGTCTTCGACCATAACGCTGAATGGTACAGGTATCCTCCTTTTACTCTGCGTCCTATCAATGGTCGTAGGAGTTATCCTTGTCCTGCGGAAAAAATGATCGCTAAAGGAGGTCATCCCCATGAAGAAACATCGCACAGTTGGTTTTATTTTCGCCGCGTTTGCAATCCTCTTATCTGACATAATGTGTGCAGTTGTCGGGTATGGTTACAGCAACATGCTCTGGGGCATTCAATACGCCGGATACAGCGCCCCGGCCTATGTAGCGTTCTTTACAGCCATCCCCTATACGATTGGCATTGCCGTATGCGCCATTGTAGCTGCCATCTGTTTCTGGAAAGCGAAGAACAATTCCATTACATGACTGAAGGGCTCCACATCTGTGGAGCTCTTTTGGTATCTGCGCCACTTTGTGATATAATTTTCTAAAATCATGCAATGGATTTCAGAATTTTGCGAATAGATAGTTGAAGGGCCTTTCAAAACAATAAACCGAATGGAGGTGTTTGGATGGATGACGAACGTATCGTAGCTTTATACTGGAGCCGTTCCGAAGCGGCAATCACAGAGACTGCCGCAAAATACGGCAGCTACCTCAACAACATTTCGTACAATATCCTGGTCAACCGGGAGGATGCGCAGGAGTGCGTCAACGATACATACCATGACGCATGGAACTCCATGCCGCCCCATCGCCCTTCCATCCTCTCGACTTTCCTCGGAAAAATCACACGCCGGATCTCCATCGACCGATGGAGAAAACTGAACGCTGAAAAGCGTGGTGGCGGTGAACTGACTCTTGCCCTGGACGAGCTGGAGGACTGTGTTTCCGGCTCCGGCAGTGTGGAGGATGAGATCCAGCGCCGGGAGCTGGCCAAGCTGTTCAATGATTTTCTGAACACGATGCCTGCCACGGAGCGCCGGGTGTTCCTCTGCAGGTATTGGTATATGGACTCCATCCAAACCATTGCCCAGCAGTTTGGCTTCTCCCAGAGCAAGGTCGCATCCATGCTGCACCGTACAAGAGCAAAGCTCCGGACGGTGCTTGAAAAGGAGGGCTACTAAATGAAATCCAATGATTTGATCGATATTATCGGTGAAGCTGCCGATGAGCATATCAGAGATGCAAAAAGCGCAAAGAAAAAGGCAATGCCACGCTGGGCAAAATGGTCTTCTGGAATAGCGGCTTGCCTGGTTGTTGTATTAAGTTTTGCAATTCCCTTTATCTTCGACCGGGGACAAAGCAGTGAGCCTCTCCCCGGAGGTGTGACGGCAGAAGTCGTTGAAGTCATTGACAGCAACACTTGGAAAGTATTGGTGACTGGAGGCGACAGGTTTTACTCTATCGGTGATTATGTTTTTGTGACATGGGAAAAACCATTTGATTCTACGAAAGAGTATTCTTTAAACAAAGGTGATGAAATAGCAGTTACCTATACCAACCGCGAAATTGTCGAGAACAAAGATGGCAGTACCGAGATCTTGGTTCCGGAAATTGAAATTATCAAAAGAGCAGAATGAATCGGACGTTTTATCCATCCCAGACATTGGAGGTGCAATGTAATGAAAAGGAAAACTAAAATCATAATTGGAAGCGTCGCAGGCGTTCTTTGTGTACTTGCTGTAGTCGTTGCGTTCCTGTCCGTTGGTCGAGCCGGTGGAGAAATTGGCTTTGAAGCAACTATAAACCAGATTGAAAATGGGGTGGCGTATGCAACGGTAACAGCAGATGATGCAGGATTTGGTGCTCCCAAATTGCCTAAAGAAATTGAATTTGTTATTGATGATTTGGGTGAGCTCAATGCAGGGGATGAAATCCATGGTTGCTATCTGCGTGGCACAATTGATGGTCGCTCTGTCAGGGTGGTTAGTGTTTTGGTAAAAACGGAATAAAGCAGAGGCGGTGATTTGGTGCTATGCAAATCACCGCTGTGCCTTTATAATGACAAAAACGATTCTTTTCAAGATTTTTTCGATTTTAGCGCAATGAAATCCCATTTATGTTGTGTATATAGGTGAAAGGCCTTTACGCAGCAAGAAAGGAGGACGCAATGAGAGACCATGAGATAGTTGACCTGTATTGGAAGCGGAGCGAGGCGGCGATCACGGAGACCTCGGCCAAGTACGGCAGTTACTGTCACACCATTTCCTACAATATTTTGAATAACGATGAGGATGCCGAAGAGTGTGTCAATGATACCTGGCTGGGCGCATGGAAGTCCATGCCTCCCCAGAGGCCGAATCGACTGGCTACATATCTGGGAAAGATCACCCGCAACTTGTCCCTCAACCGCTACAAGCAGTATGCAACGGAGAAGCGCGGCGGCGGTCAGACGGAGCTTGCTCTGTCAGAGCTTGAAGCCTGCATTCCGGCGCCTGCCACCGTTGAGCAAATCGTTGAGGAGAAGGTGCTGATAGAGTCCATCAACCGCTTTCTCTATGCCCAGCCGGAGCAGAAACGCAACATCTTTATCCGGCGCTACTGGTATCTCTACTCCATCCGGGATATTGCCGGTGCATATGGCATGAGCGAGAGCAAGGTTGCGTCCCTGCTTTTCCGTATGCGCAATGAATTGAAAAATCATCTTGAAAAGGAGGATATCGCTCTATGAAGAATGAGAAAATGCTTCATGCGATTGGCCAGATCGACGATGAGTTAATCTACGGCGCAGTCAACGATGTGCAGACCAAGCAAACGAAAAAGCATAGCTGGCGCAAATGGGTTGCGGCTGCGGCCTGCTTCTGCATTGTCGCCGTTGGTGCTTGGAATACGCTGGACAGACTGGATTATAACTTCTTCGAAGCTGCCTGTGGTGCATGGCCGGGTGAGTTCGTCAACGGAGATTATTACTACTATGTTCAGCATAAGGGCGTAATGAAATATACGCCGGAAGGTGAAAGCGAACATCTGCTTCACACCTACTGGTTTGAAGAGTGGGATGTCAACGAATATGGCATCTACTACTGGTGGGACATGAGTGTGTATGTGCGTGACCATGAGACCGGGACGCGGACGAAGCTCTATACAGCAGACCGGAAGGACTGCACCCATATCCGTTTTGTGTTGACTGGTGATGGGAATGTTATCGTGACGCACTACAACAAGGACGACGAGTTTGCCTATGAGTTGCTGATTGATGGTGTTACTGGAGAGTTGCTGGATACTGTCATGGAGCCAATTTCCTATGATGAAGCTAAATACACCTATTACAGTCATACCCATTATGTCATCGGCAACAGACAAATTGAATTGGTGCCGGTAGATGAGCACAAGACATTCTGGCTGTTGACCGAGGACGGACAAAACCTGTTGCCCGAAGGATCACTTGTCACAAAAAATGCAATGTCTGTTGGCGGCGCGCTTTGGTTCTCTGTGCGCGAAGAAATTGGACCTAAACCTGCGGAATATGACCGCTTTGCGATAGTCCATCCCGATGGCAGAACGGAAGTCGTAACGCTGCCAAACTATTCTTACTATGGCGGTACGACGGAGTATCTGTTTACTCCAGAAGACAATAGCAAGGTACTATGTGTTGATGTCACAACCGGAGATTCATGGGTTTTGGAAACGGATGCAGAAGGCGACTTCCACGACCTTGCGACGGATGGTGTTTATCTCTTTACTACCGCCCCTTGGGATCATGTACAGACCTGTTGGAAACTTGTCTATGATGAATCTGGAAGACCTACAGGCTTGACGCTTATTAGTGAAGACGTTACCCCAGAGTAAATGTTTACAATCCCCTCCTTGATTATGTTACTTCAATCGAGTAAACTATAGGTGTAAAAGCAAAATGACCGGCGATCTGGCACTTTTTACAGCGCCGGATCGCCGTTGCGCTTTCTTGAGCGCCCCTGCTCTCTGGAACTTTTCGGCATTTTTTACGTCTATTATAGTAAGGGTTTTACACCTATTCCGGAAGGAGGTCACTCGAAGATGAAAAGATATATTGCATTGCTCCTGGCAATCGTCTGCGTTCTGGCGCTGGCCGGGTGCGGTCCCCACACTGAAACGGACTATCCTGCGGCTATTATGGCAGAGGGTGAGATTTACCTGAAATCTGCAACCGCAATGCCTGCCGAGATCGACGAGAGCGCAATCATCGGGTACACCACCTCCTATACGGATACCTATCCCGAAAAGGATGGCGAGACCAATTTCGGCC
>JAZNHQ010000054.1:0-6056 GCA_045577035.1 Faecousia sp.
CGAAGCCGGCGGCATTACCCAGCACATCGGTGCCTATACCGTCGATGTCAACGGTCAGATGATCACCTTCCTGGATACCCCCGGCCACGCTGCCTTTACCTCCATGCGTGCCCGTGGCGCCAAGTCCACCGACATCGCCATCCTGGTGGTTGCTGCCGACGACGGCATCATGCCCCAGACTGTCGAATCCATCAACCACGCCAAGGCGGCAGAAGTTCCCATCATCGTTGCCATCAACAAGATGGATAAGCCCACTGCCAACCCCGATAAGATCAAGGAGCAGCTGACCAAGTACGACCTGATCCCCGAGGAGTGGGGCGGCGAAACCGTCATTTGTCCCATCTCTGCCAAGACCGGCCAGGGTCTGGATGAGCTGCTGGAAATGGTCATTCTGACTGCCGAGGTGCAGGAGCTGAAGGCCAACCCCAACCGTCGTGCCAAGGGTACGGTCATTGAAGCTCGTCTGGATAAGACCCGTGGCCCCATTGCTACCCTACTGGTGCAGAACGGTACTCTGAACCAGGGCGATATCGTCATTGCCGGTACTGCTGTGGGCCGTGTCCGTGTGATGACCAACGACAAGGGCCGCACCGTCAAGACCGCAGGTCCTTCCGTGCCTGTGGAAATCACCGGTCTGGCAGAAGTGCCCGCACCCGGCGATGAGTTCAACGCTGTTACCGACGAGCGTATGGCTCGTGAGCTGGTGGCGCAGCGTAAGCAGGCCGCCAAGGATGCCGCTGCCAATGCCATGACCAAGGTGACCCTGGATAACCTCTTTGCCAAGATGCAGGAGGGCCAGATGAAGGAGCTGCCTCTGATCGTCAAGGCCGACGTGCAGGGCTCTGCGGAAGCCGTGAAGGCATCCCTGGAAAAGATCTCCAACGAGGAAGTCCGTGTCCGCGTGATCCATACCGGCGTGGGCGCTATCAACGAATCCGATATCCTGCTGGCCTCTACTGCCGGTGCTATCATCGTAGGCTTCAATGTCCGCCCCGACGCAGCTGCTGCCGTCAATGGCCAGCGCGCAGGCGTGGATATGCGCTTCTACCGCGTGATCTACGATGCCATCGACGAGATCGAGTCTGCCATGAAGGGTATGCTGGCTCCCAAGTTCCAGGAAGCCATCATTGGCCACGCCGAGGTACGTATGACCTACAAGGTCTCCGCCATCGGTACCATCGCCGGTTGTATGGTCAAGGACGGCAAGGTGTCCAGAGATGCCCAGGTTCGTGTGCTGCGTGATAACATCGTCATCCATGAGGGTGAGGTTGGCTCCCTGCAGCGCTTCAAGGATCAGGCCAAGGAAGTCACCGCCGGCTTTGAGTGCGGCATGAGCATTCTGAAGTACAATGATATCAAGGAAGGCGACATTTTCGAATGTTTCGTCATGGAAGAAGTGAAACAATAATTCTATAACGGACAGGGGACAGTTCTATGTCCGTAATGACATAGAACCGCCCCCTGTTAGTTTAAATGTGAATTTTGCATTATGCATTATGCATTTTGCATTATTACACGACGAAGGAGTGTAATCTATGGCATCTAACCGTATTGGTCGGATCAATGAGGAGATCCAGAAGGAGCTGGCTTCTCTGATCCGTAATTTGAAAGACCCCAGAGTGCAGGATACCATGATCTCCATCACCCATGTGGAGACTACCCCGGATCTGCGCTATGCCAAGGTCTATGCCAGCTTCCTGCAGGAGGAGAAGGCTAAGGACGCATTGAAGGGCCTTAAGTCCGCATCCGGCTACCTGCGCCGAGAGCTGGGGCGTGCCCTGCAGCTGCGCTATACCCCGGAGCTGGTGTGGGAGCTGGACGATTCTATCACCTACGGCGCAAAAATGATGAAGCTGATCAATTCTCTGGGAGTGGAAGCCGATGCAGTATCTGACGAGGATTGATTGTGCCGACTGGCTGCTGGATCGGGATCATTTTGCCATTCTGACCCACCGCAAGCCCGACGGTGATACGGTGGGCTCTGCGGCGGCACTGTGCCTGGGTCTGCGGCAGCTGGGTAAAACGGCCCATGTGCTGGAGAATCCGGAGCTGACACCGCTGCTTGCCCCGCTTTTTGAGGGGATCACCAAGCCCGAGCCCCAGGAGGGTGATCTGCTGATCGCCGTGGATGTGGCTGCGGACAATATGCTGCCCAAGGTTTTTGAGGGCCTTAAAAACAGCATTGATCTGCGTATCGACCACCACGGCTCCGGTCGGGAATATACGCCCCGTGAATTGGTGGAGTCCGACAGTGCTGCCTGTGCGGAAATCATTTGGGAGCTGCTTTTAGAGATGGATGTGGTATTGGACAAGCCCATCGCCGAAGCTATCTATGTGGGTGCTGCCACGGACACCGGCTGCTTCCGCTTTGCCAATACCACTGCCCACACCTTTGATGTGGCGGCAGACTGCACCGCTGCCGGTGCGGATGTGTTCGACTGGAATCGCAGATTGTTTGAGACCAACTCTTTGGAAAAGCTTCGCCTGCAGGGCTGGGTGGCAGAGCATACCCAGCTATTTGGCGGCGGAAAGCTGGCCATCTGCGCTTTGCCTAAGGCTGTGGAAGAGCAGCTGGGCGTGGACGAGGACGACCTGGGCAACCTGGCATCCTTTATCCGCACCATCGAGGGCGTGTGTATGTGCGCCCTGCTCCGGGAGGCGGACGAGAATAATACAAAGGTTTCCATGCGTGCTATCCCTGGCTATAACGCCGCATTTGTATGCGAGCAGTTTGGCGGCGGCGGTCACGCCGGTGCTGCAGGCTGCAGCTTGAAAATGCCCTTGGAGCCTGCTGCCAAGGAATTGGAAAAAGTCATGCTGGAATGGGAGAACGGAACATGAACGGCATCGTGATCGTGGATAAACCCCAGGACTGGACCAGCCAGGATGTGACGGCCAAGCTGCGAGGCGTGTTTCAGACCCGGCGTATTGGACACGGCGGCACCCTGGATCCCATGGCCACCGGTGTACTGCCTGTGTTTGTGGGCAGAGCCACCCGGGGCGTAGAGTTCTTTGAACACGCCGAAAAAACCTATGAGGCCGTGATCCGGTTGGGACTTACCACAGACACAGAGGATGTGACCGGCACAGTGCTGGAAAGCTGCCCTGTGGATGTGTCAAAAGAGCAGTTTTTAGCGATTTTGGAGCAGTTCCGGGGAGAAATTCAACAAATTCCGCCCATGTATTCTGCTTTGAAGGTGAACGGACAGAAGCTGTGCGACCTGGCTCGTAAGGGCAAGGAAGTGGAGCGGCAACCGAGAACCATTACCATTCACAAACTGGAATGCCTGGAATTTTCGGGAGAAACTGCCCGCCTGCTGGTGCATTGCTCCAAGGGTACTTATATCCGCACCCTGTGCAAGGATATCGGTCAGGCCTTGGGCTGTGGCGGCTGTATGGAGGCCCTGCGCAGAGTCAGTGCAGGCAGCTATACGATCCACGAGGCAGTGCCTTTGGCGCAGCTGTTGGAATCGGAAACCCCGGAACAGTATCTGCGCAATGTGGATACCATGTTCAGCAATCATCCGGCGGTGACGCTGACTGCCAACCAGGAAAAACGCTGCCGTAACGGCAACAGCTTTTCTGTGAATATGAATGACGGTACATACCGTGCCTATGGCCAAAAGGGAGAATTCCTTATGCTGGCCAAGGTGTCCGACGGAGTTATGTCAACCATAAAATCCTTTTTTGAGGTATAATGAAAAAGAAAGTTTACGCATTAGGTTTTTTTGATGGGGTGCATTTGGGGCATCAGGCGCTTTTGCGTGCTTGCCGGGAAATGGCGGCGCAGCTGGGAGCGATCCCGGCAGCGGTGACCTTTGATGTGCATCCCCAAGCCCTGGTTACCGGTACGGCACCGGCACTGATCAACACGCCGGCCGACCGTATGGCACTGTTGCAGGCACAGGGTATGGAGCAGGTGCATACGCTGCATTTTGACGGACAGACCATGTCTATGCCCTGGCAGCATTTCTTCGGTTATCTGAAAGATGAGCTGGGTGCAGCGGGATTGGTCTGCGGTGATGATTTCCGTTTCGGCAGCAGGGGAGAGGGCAACGCCCAATTGCTCCGCACAGCCTGTGAACAGGCCGGCATGGCCTGCACGGTTGTGTCAGAGCAGACCGTAGACGGTATTCGTGTGTCCTCCACCCATATCCGGAGCTTGATTGAGTGCGGACAAATGGAGCGGGCAGTGGCCTTTTTGGGACACCCCCATATTCTTTCCGGCTCAGTGGTGTCCAGGCGGAAGCTGGGGCGTACCATTGGCGTGCCTACGGCCAATCTGCTGCTGCCTGCGGGCGTAGTTACGCCGCAGTTTGGTGTGTACGCCTGTATGGCGGTGGTCAATGGGCAAAAGCTGCCTGCGGTGACCAATGTGGGAACCCGACCCACCGTGGGCGGTCACCGGATCACCGTAGAGCCTTGGATCCTGGATTTTGACGGTGATCTGTACGGCAAAACCATTACCCTGGAGTTTCATAAATACCTGCGCCCGGAGCTAAAATTTGCTTCTTTGGAAGAATTGCAGGGAGAAATTATGAAAAACGCCCGAGAAACACGAAAGTTTTTTGAAAAAAACTGAAAAATGTGCTTTACTTTTGGGAAAGCTTATGGTATCATGGTCAGGCTGGCCATGTGCCGGAATATTTTAGTGCCCATTGCTCAGTTTCGGGAAGTCACCGACCCTTTACTTGGCATGTGGTAAATTTAAGAAAAGGTGGAAAACACAATGATTCAGAAGGAAAAGAAGACTCAGGTTATCCTGGACAACGCTACTCACGAGGGCGATACCGGTTCTCCCGAGGTACAGGTTGCTATTCTGACTGCCCGTATCAACGAGCTGACCGATCACCTGCGTACTCACAAGCACGACAACCACTCCCGTCGTGGTCTGCTGATGATGGTTGGTAAGCGCCGCTCCATGCTGGACTATCTGGCAAAGAAGGACATCAACCGTTACCGTGCTCTGATCGCCAAGCTGGGTATCCGTAAGTAAGAATGAATTGGGGCGACGGATGAAACACCGTCGCCCTTTTTTCACATCGGATCTACGCCAAAATCTCTCGCTGTGAAGCGACCCTATAGGTTTTGATAAGTTTGCATTTTGCACTTTGCATTTTGCATTTTTATATGACGCCGGGAGGACACTTTAGCAGTTGAAAGTGCTGACGAAACTCGTCATCAGTTTCAAGTGCTAAAACCTCCCGAGAAAAAGAAATAATTTAGGAGGAAAAAACAAATGATTACTCGCAAACAGTATCCCAACCATCACGTTTACGAGATGGAAATCGGCGGCCGTACCTTTACCGTAGAGACCGGTAAGGTGGCAGAGCTCGCCAATGCTGAGTGCATCTGCCGTTACGGCGACACCGTGGTTCTGACCACCTGCACCTGCAACCCCATTCCCAAGGCCGGCATCGACTACTTCCCTCTGACCATCGAGTTCGAAGAGAGAATGTACTCTGTGGGCCGTATCCCCGGTTCTTTCAACCGTCGTGAGGGCAAGCCCTCCGATCGCGGCATTCTGAACAGCCGTATCATTGACCGTCCCATGCGTCCTCTGTTCGACGAGGAGCTGCGTAACGACACCGTTGTTACCTGCACCGTCCTGGCTAACGACTTCGAGAATCCTGTAGAGATCGTTGCTTCCCTGGGCGCTTCCATCGCCATCGCGTCGAGTGATGTGCCCTGGAACGGACCTGTTGCTACCACCAATGTTACCCACCTGAACGGTCAGTATATCATCAACCCCTCCAACGAGGAGCGTGAGGCAGGCGACTGCTTCGTGTGCATCTCCTCCACCTTCGAGAAGGTTGTCATGATCGAGACCGAGGCCAACGAAGCACCCGAAGAGGTGGTTCTGGAGGCCATTCGTGTGGCTCACGAGACCAATATAGAGATCGTGAAGTTCATCAACGGTATCGTTGCTGAGATCGGCAAGCCCAAGTTCACCTTCGAAAAGGCTGCTGTTAACCACGACCTGCTGGACGATTTGATCGAGTACGGTCTGGGTCAGATTGAGTACGCCCTGGACACCGACGACAAGAATGTCCGTG
>JAZNHQ010000055.1:0-2623 GCA_045577035.1 Faecousia sp.
GCAAGCTGGAGGACACCGTCATCGTCATGACCTCTGACCATTTCCCCTACGGTCTGACCCAGAAGCAGTACAACGAGATGACCGGCGAAAAGAAGGAGAAGAACTTCGGCATTTACGAAAATTCCTTCATCTGCTGGTCCGCTGGCCTGGAAGAGCCCATCGAGATCGATACCCCCTGCTGCACCGTGGACATTCTGCCCACGCTGCTGAATCTGTTCGGCTTCGAATACGATTCCCGCCTGCTGGTGGGCCAGGACGTGCTGGACCCCAGCGTGGAGCACATCGCCATCTTGCACAACGGCTCCTTCATCACCGACAAGGTCCGGTTTAATTCCTCCAACGGCAAGGTGGAATACCTGGTGGATGAAGCGCTGGTGCCCCAAGGCTATGTAGACGCGGTCATCCAGATCGTGCAGAACCGGTTCACCGTATCCACTGCCATCCTGAATAACGACTATTATCGTGTCGTCCTCCCGCCGAAGGAGTAGTCAAAACCACCGGCTAAGCCGGTGGCTTGAGTAAGCCCTAGAAGGGCATTATACTGGCCTCACCCCTAAAGGGGCCCCGAAAGTTTGCCGACCGCATTAGCTTTTCGGGCTGCCCCTTAAGGGGCTTTATTTATGCCTACTTGTTCTCGCGACCCGTAAACGGGTCCACATACTCTTTGATGCTCATCTGATCGGCTATTTGATCCTCTCTTAATTGGTTCTGGATATATTCGGCCACTTGCTTTTTATTTCTGCCTACTGTGTCCACATAGTAACCTCTGGCCCAAAAATGCCGATTACCATACTTATACTTTAGATTCGCGTGCCTGTCGAATATCATTAGACTGCTCTTGCCCTTAAGATAACCCATTATCTGTGATACACTATACTTCGGAGGTATACTGACGAGCATATGGATATGATCTGGACATGCTTCTGCGGATATAATTTCCACACCCTTTTGGTCACATAACTGCCGCAATATTTTTCCTATATCGGCCTTTATCTCGTTATATATGACCATTCTTCTGTATTTTGGGGCGAACACGATATGGTATTGACATCTCCATGTGGTATGGTTTAAACTATTTATGTCTTTATCTTTCACGATTTAGACCTCCTCATTATTGTAGTTGTGTGGTCGGCAAACCACTTCTACTATAATGGGGAGTTTTTTCTTTGTCTACTTTACTCCTCGCTGGAAGCTATTTTTTTGCCCCCGGTAAAACCGGGGGTTGACTTTGATGAATCAAAACAAACAGGGGCGTGGGTCCCACGCCGCCGTTTTCCTATTCATTCTCACAAGGCAAGGCCCTTGTAGGCTTCAAAATACCGTTTTCCAAGCTCCCGGCAGGCTGCAGCGGTGAAATGGACGCCATCGTCCTTCAGCGGCAGATCTTTCGCCCGCGCAATCGCGCAGTTGGGACATTCCTGCTGCAATTTATGCAGCAACCGGTTCATGGCAGGCATGTCCTGCATACCATGGGCAGGAGAAATATCCTCCGAAATTTCACCGATCACCAGTGGCAGGTTCGGATCCCCCAAATCACGGCGCAAGGATTCCATCAAATGCAAAAACAGCCGCTTATATTCTTCTTCATCCAGGTTGCGGCAGTTGCTTTCGCCCTGATGCCAAAGGATTCCACTGATCTTAGATGTTCGCATAGCAAGCCTGGACATCATCACCGCGTGATCATACAGAAGCTCTCCCGGCTGCCACTGCTCAATGATGGTGCCACCGTCTGCACAGGGGATCAAGCCGACCTCCCAACCGGTATGCTTGGCAGCTTCATCCGCAAAGCTGGCCGCCAGACTCACCCCGGAAGGGTAGTTTCCACGAAAAACTGCCCGGTCCGGATTGATCGGCTCAGACATAGCCTGCCATCTGCCCATACGCAACATAAAGCAGCGGCTGTTTTGTATAGGCTCTACTTCGCCAATGTTGCCCCGCCCCGCCATATTGGATTGGCCGATCATCAAAAAAGAGTGAACCAGTCCCTGTTTTTCAATACCATCAACAAACATAGCAATACTCCTATTCTTAGCTCACCCCGACAGGATGAGACTGTATTCTCCGCTCCCTGAACGCATTATTTCAGGAATTCAATGGACGCGATGTAAATGGCATCGCCCTTCAATGCGCCCTGGGCATTGTAAACCGTCAGCGCATTGAGCACGCCCTGGACACTATCGGGCAGCAGAGAGGTCGCCAGGGTTTGGGTGACCCATTTGCCGTAGGTCTTCAGCCCAATGGAATTGGTTTCTGCAGCAATGTTCACGCCTTCTTTCAGCATGCCCAGCCGCAGGATGCCATTTTCCGTGGAATAGCTGGCATTGGCAAGGTAGGTGATCTTTACCACGCTGTATTCCTTGGTGTTCACAGGGGTCAGACCACAATCCTTCATCAGCGTGCCATAGTCGATGGACATGGCACCGGTAACGATGTGCTCCGCGGCCTGGATCTTCAGCACGGTGCCGTAGGTCTCATCCTGCACCAGGCTGGCTTCAAAGCCCTGCTGCTTGACGTTGCCGATATACTTCAGCGCATCGGCAAAGTTGAACGTCAGCTTCTCCGCCGTACCGCCGTTTTCCGTGAAGCTGCCGGAAGGGGTCGCTTCCGCCAGCGGGACATTGAG
>JAZNHQ010000056.1:0-3177 GCA_045577035.1 Faecousia sp.
TTCGGACCGGTACAACGGCAACGCCTACCAATGTTACAGTTCTGTGGAGACCGGCTCTTATGAAAGTCGGAAGCGGAAAGGACTGAGCCTGGATGGCATCTGCCGCTCCACTATGATCCCGGAATGGCGATTGCAGATGATGGCCAATCTTATCTTCCGCAAATACCTGTCCGAAAAGGATAAGGAGCTGGCGTGGGCCAATTCCATCCTAGAAGCACACATCGATGACACAGAAGAAACTAAAAACAGCGATGCCTTGATCGAAGCCAAGCAAGTGGAGCTGGCCCGTCTCAGCAAGAAGCTGGACAGCTATGTGGAAATGCGTTCTGAGGGCGACATCAGCCGGGAGTTGTTCCGCAGTAAGTGTGCAGAGTTGGAGCCCAGAATCAAAAAACTGCAGGAGGAAATCGACAAGCTGACCACCGCAAGCAAGCCCAAGGAAGTGATGGACTATCGAGAGAAGCTGACTGTCCTGCAGTACGCACTAGAGCAGTACACCGATCCCAATGAAGGCCAGGATGTGCCCGAATCGGTGATTGAGGCCTTCGTTACCAAGATCGTCGTACACCCGGACAGTTTCGATTGGTATTTCCGCTTCGACGGAGATCCCAGCGATCCGCTCCGCTGTAAAATCGAAGGAAAACGGAGAACTACCACAAAAATTGTGGTGGCAGGGGCAAATTTCCCTGCCATACATACTGGAAACACAGGCCACTATCAAAACTGGGGAGGCCTAAGCTGTATTTCGAGTTTTCCATCAGTTTCGAGGAAGCAAAGAAGTATAGGCAGGCCCTTGGTCAGTACCTTCGCCCATCCCAGTGGCAAGATCTGACCGTCCACGTGTATATCTAATTGCAACTCCCACCTGTTTAACCGCAGGTGGGAGTTTTTGTCTGAAATATTTTTTTGTTTTACTTTTTTGGATAATTATGTTAGGATAAAGTATGCGCGGTTGCGCGCAGCACTATCTGAATTGTTTTTAGGGGGAGACAGAGATATGAACTTCTTAGAAGAGAGAATCGTAAAAGACGGTATCGTGAAACCCGGTAATGTGCTGAAGGTGGACAGCTTTTTGAATCATCAGATGGACACAAAGCTGATGGAACAGATCGGCAAGGAATTTAAGCGCCGTTTTGCAGGCAAGCCCATCACCAAAGTGTTGACCATCGAGGCCTCCGGTATTGCGGTCGCCATTTTCGTAGCGCACCAGCTTGGCGTGCCCATGGTTTTTGCCAAAAAGACCCAATCTATTAACATTGACGGTGATGTGTATGTGGCGGAGGTAGAGTCCTTTACCCATAAGAACAAAAACCAGGTCATTGTCTCTAAAAAATACATCCGGGAAGGCGAGCATGTTCTGATCATCGATGATTTCCTGGCTAACGGCTGCGCGCTGCAAGGCCTGATCTCTATCGTAGAAAGCGCTGGTGCCATCGTAGAAGGCTGCGGTATTGTGGTAGAAAAAGGCTTCCAAATTGGTGGCCGTGTTATCCGTAATTTGGGTTACCATTTGGAGTCCCTGGCCATCGTGGACGCCATGGATGCCGAAACCGGAACCATTACTTTCCGTCCCCAGGAGGAGCACTAAATGACCAAGAATAAGACCCCCGCTTCCATGGACAACATTTACACGCTGGACGGCAAGGTGCCGATTCTCAAATCCATCCCCTTTGGTTTGCAGCATGTACTGGCGATGTTTGTCGCCAACATCGCTCCCATCATGATCGTTGCCGGTACTTGCGGCCTCAGTACCCAGGAGATGGCTTCTCTGATCCAGACCGCCATGATCATGGCAGGCATCGGCACCCTGGTACAGCTCTTTACCGTATGGAAGCTGGGCGCCAGGCTCCCCATCGTCATGGGTATCAGCTTTACCTTTGTGTCTGTATTCTGCTATGTAGGTCCTCAGTGGGGTTATGAAGCCATCATCGGTGCCGTCATCGTAGGCGGCATTATCGAGGGTCTGCTGGGTCTGTTTGCCAAATACTGGCGCAAGATCATCGCTCCCATCGTTTCTGCCTGCGTTGTGACAGCCATCGGCTTCAGTCTGCTGAGCGTGGGCGCCAATTCCTTTGCCGGCGGTGCCGGCTCCGCCGATTTCGGCAGTGCGCAGAACTGGATTTTAGGTACGACCACACTGGTGTGCTGTATTTTGTTCAATATTTTCGCAAAAGGACATCTGAAGCAGCTTTCTGTTCTGTTCGGCCTGGTGGTGGGCTATATTGTTGCAATTTGCATGGGCAAGGTGGATTTCTCTGCACTGGAAGGTGTTGCTGTTGTTTCTCTGCCCAAACTCATGCCCTACAAGCCTGTGTTCAATCTGAGTGCCATTGTTTCTGTCACCATGATTTTCCTGGTATCCGCTACCGAAACCATCGGCGATACCTCTGCCATGACCAACACGGCCTTGGGTCGTGAGGCGACAGAGAAGGAAATCTCCGGATCCCTTGCTTGCGATGGCCTCATCAGCTCCCTGTCTGCCTGCTTTGGCTGCATGCCCATCACTTCCTTTAGCCAAAACGTTGGATTACTCGCCATGACCAAGGTCATTAACCGCTTTTGCCTTGCTACCGGTGCAGGCATTTTGATCCTGGCTGGCATTTTCCCCGCTTTTGGTGCTGTTCTGGCAACACTGCCCGAAGCAGTTCTGGGTGGCTGCACCATTATGATGTTCGGCAACATTGTGATCTCCGGTCTGCAGATGATTGGGGCCTGTGGCTTCAGCCAGCGCAATATCACCATTGCGGCGCTTTCCCTGAGCATTGGTCTGGGCTTCACCCAGGTGCCCGAAATATTCAACATCTTTCCCGATATCGTTCGCACCATCTTTGCGGAGAATTGTGTAGCTGTCGTGTTCCTCACAGCCATCATTATGAACCTGATCATGCCCAGGGACAAAGATACCTGATACCCGAAAGACATCTAATAACAGAAATCTGCCGGATGAAAAGTCCGGCAGATTTTTCATATTTTCTGATTAGGTGATGTCATCACGGAAAAGCCGATTTCTCTCGACTATAATAAGGCCATAAAGAAAAACAAGGAGGGCTAACCTATGGCAGCTATCAATATCAACAACAATAATTTCCTGAGTGAAGTGATGAATTCCGAAAAGAAAGTTCTGCTGGACTTCTGGGCACCCTGGTGTGGCCCTTGCCGGATGGTGGTTCCTATGGT
>JAZNHQ010000057.1:0-2686 GCA_045577035.1 Faecousia sp.
GCATAGGGCATATCGGTCGTACCGACCAGGCCTACCTTCTTTACGGGGAATTTCTGATTCAGCTCCGCAAACAGTTCGGGGAAGCCGATGATGGTTGCCAGAGGATATTCCTCATCCGGTACCATAAACACCTTGAAGCAACGGGTATCGCTGATGGCAGAAGACTGCTTTGCAAAGGGCTCACTCTCAGGACCGCCCAGCAGCATTGTGGTGCCATCTCTGCCCACAAGGACAGCGCCCTTTTCAAACTGACCGCACCAGCCGGTCAAGTACCAACCGTTGGCTACATTCAGCTCGTCGAAATAGATAACGGCAATATCCGTATCTTTCTCATTCAAGAGCTTGACCACCTTGTCAATTCTGTTTTGTGTTTCCTGTTTGTTAAAATACGCCATAATAATTCCTCCTGATTTTTATTGTGCAATCCACTCAAAGTCTTCAAGCGGATACATTGGACGCGCAATACGCTGCAGATTCAAGCGGGCCAGTTCCACACAGCTTGCGCCGTCAGACAGCGCAAACAGTTCCCGGTCTGCATAGGGCTTCAGTTCTTCGAACAAATACCCCAACTTAACAACAACAATTTCATATTCTAAAAGATCAACATTGGCTTTGTCGAAATTGCCCTTTTCAATAAACGCGCTGCGTTTTTCTGTAAACACCGCATCAACATTGTCAAAAGAAATGGTCAGACTTCTGCCGATGATCTCTTTTGCCCAGCCTAAGATCTCTCCGTGAGCCTTAATTGTTCCCTGGCAGCCCAATTTTTCAACGGATACCGTTTCACCGTCTTTTTTATTCCACAGTGTTTCTACAATTTCCAAATCTGTAATGCCGGCAACGCAGGTTTTCTTGCCGGGTCTGGCATTCAAAAACAGCTTCAGGATATCTTCCGATGTACCCTCAGCTCCGGCAGTGGTATTATCGCCGCTGTCGGTAATGAAAATGCGTTTCTCTTCACCGGCTATAGCCCGGCGAACACATTCCTCAGGCAGTTCTGCCTCGATCCGGAATCGGTATTCCCTTCTGGTATTCCAAAGCTTGTTTGCAAGATCCTTTGCTATCTGCCGGGCAGTATCGGGATCCGCGGCACTGACAACTGCAGACGCACTGGTATTCGGCGCATCGATCCAACAATGACCAAAGAAAAGATTGGCACCGAAAATATCCTCTCTTTCCTCCAAAAGCACTGTTTCTGCTTCCAAAGAACGCAGCGGCTCCTGCCGGGTGAGCATAGTATCGCCTTTTACAAGCATGGGAATCTTCTGCACATATGTATGGGGCTTGATGCCATTTTGCAAGCAATAGGTCAGCGCAGTCGCTGCACGCACCTGGCTTTCCGGCTGATCCGTGTGAGGAGCTGTTTTATAACCGCAAATAATATCCACATACTGCCCCAGCTCATTGGTAATATTGGCGTGCAGATCCATCGTAAAGGCAATCAAACATTCCCGGCTGACGATCTGACGGATCTCCTTGACAAGCTGAAGCTCGCCGCTGCCGATTTCATCCACCTCCATGCTGCCGTGGACATAGATATAGATGCCGTCTGCATCCGGGTTCCGTCGCACTGTATCCATAATTTGCTCTTTATAGTATTCATAAATATGCCGCTCAACCGTGGCAGAGGGCAGCGCATTGGCATAAATGGAAGGTATAATCTCAAAACCGGCATCTTCAAATATATTTTTTACCACCAGTTTTTTAAAGATATCCCATCCTGCAAAGTACTCAAAGTCACTTTTCTGCGGATGAAGATTTGCCTTGCTGTTGGATTCGCACTGAAACGATGCAACAATCACCTTCATTGTATACGCCTCCTTTTATCATCATCTTCCACTGAGTAAAATGATCTAATTTCTCCGTATCAAAAGAAATTGTCAGACCCTTATGGATATCCGGGTTATAAATAGATGCCTTTCCAAGATCTGCAAAAGCCTGTCGTTTTAGTCCCTGCCAATGTTGTAAACAGATTGAACTGTCAGTTGGTCTTTCAGCTCTGCGGCGTTATGGCTTGTCTTTGCAAACAGCGTTACAGGGGCGGTACTTGTCACATCCACATAGTTATCTGACAGCACCACATCAGCCTCTTTAAAATCAATCTCCACATATTTTGCAAAAGCACTTGCAGATACTGTAATCTCCACGCCGTCGGCACGATCCTTGATCTCTACCCGGATATTGGGCTCTTTCCACGCAAAGTCCTTGGGAAGCGCGAACAGAAGGGTTTGACGCATCAGGAATTTCCCTTCCCCATCATACACATCCGCATAAAGATAGCAATCCTGAGGGGCTGTCATTGCTTCATCCGATACACTCCCGATATCTAATGAGGACAGGGCATCCACCGTATACTGTAGCTCCGCTTCCTCAAGAACCGTAAAGTCATTACGGCACAAATAGGTTTTCACCTTGCCGGAAACCGCCTGCATGGTCTCGTTGGCGATGTTCACCTTGATTTGTCCATCCTCGTGGAAAAGGGCGCAAGCCACGGGGGCATAGAATTTCTTTGCGGCATAGTGCAGTGCCTTGTATCTGCCAAAATAATCCATTCCTGACCAGGAAGCCACCGGCCAGCAGTCATTGAGCTGCCAATACACAGAACCCATGCAGCAGCCCCGGATCCTTCTGAAATATTCCACGCCGTACTTAATGGCATCTGCCTGCAAGATCTGCGAAGTATATA
>JAZNHQ010000058.1:0-5386 GCA_045577035.1 Faecousia sp.
TGTTCGTGGCAAGATCTCCGGCACTGCTGAGTGCCCCCGTCTGAACGTTTTCCGTTCCAACGCTAACATCTACGCACAGCTGATCGGTGATGTCAACGGTGTTACCCTGGCATCCGCCAACACCCTGGAGAAGGAATTTGAGGGTGCCACCGGCAACTGCGAGGCTGCCAAGAAGGTCGGCGCTGTACTGGCTGAGCGTGCTAAGGCAAAGGGCATCGAGCAGGTCGTATTCGACCGCGGCGGATATATCTATCACGGCCGTGTTGCTGCTCTGGCTGAGGGCGCCCGCGAGGCCGGTCTCGAGTTCTAAGGTAGAGGAGGAAAAGAAGTGGCTTATAATAAGACTCCTAACAATGAGGCTCCCGAGCTCATTGAGAAGGTCGTTTACCTGAACCGTGTCTCTAAGACCGTTAAGGGCGGCCGCGTCATGAAGTTTTCTGCTCTGGTCGTCGTTGGTGACGGCAAGGGCACTGTCGGTTACGGCCTGGGCAAGGCTGCAGAAGTTTCCGAGGCTATTCTGAAGGGCATCGCTGATGCCAAGAAGAACATGGTCAAGGTTTCCCTGGTGAACGGAACCATTCCTCACGATGTTACCGGTATTTTCGGTGCCGGTAAGGTCCTGATGAAGCCCGCTCCCGAAGGTACCGGCGTTATCGCCGGCGGTGCTGCCCGTGCTGTTATGGAAGCTGTTGGCATTAAGAACATCACTGCTCGATGCCTGCGCTCCAACAACCCCCAGAACGTGGTTAAGGCCACTATGGAGGGTCTGAAGTCCCTGCGCTCCGCAGAGCAGGTTGCTGCTATCCGCGGTAAGAGCGTGGAAGAAATCGTTGGTTAAGGAGGGCAATTAACATGGCAAACCTGAAAATTGAGCTTGTTAAGAGCCTGAACGGCCGTCTGGAAAAGCAGATCGCTACTGCCCATTCCCTGGGCCTGCGTAAGATCGGCCAGGTTACTATCCAGCCGGATAACACCCAGACCCGCGGCAAGATCGCTAAGATCGGCTTCATGCTGCAGGTCACCGAAGTAGAATAAGGAGGAGACAAACATGAAAATTCATGAGCTTGCTCCTGTCGTGGGTTCTACCCAGGTAGGTAAGCGTAAGGGCCGTGGTCACGGTAGTGGCAACGGCAAGACCGGTGGCCGTGGCCACAAGGGTCAGCACGCCCGTTCCGGCGGTAAGGTTCGCGTCGGTTTTGAAGGCGGCCAGATGCCTCTGGTCCGTCGTGTCCCCAAGCGTGGCTTCATCAACATCTTTGCGAAGCCTCTGACTGCCATTAACCTGGCTGTTCTGAACCGCTTTGAGGATGGCGCTGTGGTTGACGCAGCTGCCCTGATCGAGAAGGGCATCATTGATGCCTGTCCCTATGGTCTGAAGGTTCTGTCCAACGGCACCCTGACCAAGAAGATTACTGTTAAGGCAGCGGCTTTCTCTGAGTCTGCAAAGGAAAAGATCGAGCAGGCAGGCGGAAAGGCCGAGGTGGTTTAAGTGTTTAAGACACTGGCGAACGCATGGAAAATTCCTGAGCTTCGTAAGAAGCTGATGTTCACTATGATCATCCTGCTGCTGTACCGTATTGGCAGTGCGATTCCCGTTCCTTTCGTGAACGTGGAGGCCATGGCCACCTACTTCGACAGCACTCTGTCTAACACCATTTTGGGCCTGTACAATGCTATGTCCGGTTCCGCCTTCTCTCAGGCTTCCGTACTGGCATTGGGCATCCAGCCCTACATTAATGCTTCCATTATCATCCAGCTTCTGACCGTGGCCATTCCTCCCCTGGAGCGTCTGGCTAAGGAGGGCGGCGAGGAAGGTAAGAAGAAGATCGAGCGTATCACTCGCTATGCTACCGTGGCTCTTGGTCTGCTGCTGGGCTTCGCCTACTACACCATGATCAAGTCCTACGGCATCCTGGACGCCAACGCTTCCGGCTTCTGGTACGGTGCTGTGATCGTACTGGCTTTCGCAGCCGGTTCCACTATCGTTATGTGGCTGGGTGAGCAGATCACTGCTTATGGCATTGGCAACGGTATCTCCATGATCCTGTTTGCTAACATCATCGCTAGCCTGCCCGCAACACTGAACAGCTTGATCCACATGAAGTGGTGGATCGGCACCATCATTGGTATCGTTCTGATGCTGTTGGTGGTCTTCATCGTGTTCATCAACGATGCCGAGCGTCGGATTCCCATCCAGTACGCAAAGCGTGTGGTTGGCCGTAAGATCTACGGCGGCCAGAGCACCAACCTGCCTATCAAAGTGGCTATGTCCGGTGTTATGCCCGTCATCTTCGCCCAGTCCATCGTATCCATCCCTGCTACCATCTGCGCTTTCATGAAGATCGGCGAGGGTAACTGGTGGTACGATCACCTGTGGAGCAGCACAAGCTGGTTCTACGCTATTTTCTACTTCCTGATGATCTTCTTCTTCAGCTGGTTCTACTCCACCATCCAGTATGATCCCGTGGAGATCTCCAACAACCTGAAGAAGAACGGCGGGGTTATCCCCGGCTTCCTGCCCGGCAAGCCCACCGCTGACTTCATCATGAAGGGTATCAGCAAGATCCTGATCTTTGGCGCAATCTACCTGTCCGTGGTTGCTCTGCTGCCCATCATCGGCGGCAACGTTGTGGACGGTGTGAAGAATCTGGCCATCGGCGGTACCTCCATCATCATCGTGGTCGGTGTCGCTCTGGAGACTGTGAAGGCTCTGGAGGCTCAGATGCTCATGCGTCATTATAAGGGCTTCCTGGATTAATCCCGGGAGGATTCCTATGAATCTGATTTTGCTGGGCGCACCCGGTGCAGGTAAGGGAACCCAGGCAGAGCTGATTATGCAGCAGCTGCAGATCCCTTCCATTTCCACCGGAAATATGCTCAGAGAGGCCGTCAAATCCGGCTCTGAACTGGGCAATGAAGTAAAGAACTGCATGGAACAGGGTAGACTCGTCCCCGACGAGATCGCGCTTCAGCTTGTAGCGGAGCGCACCGCCCGTCCCGATTGCGCCAATGGCTTTATCCTGGACGGCGTGCCCCGCACGCTGGCCCAGGCAGAAGCCCTGGACAAGATGGGTGTTACCATCGACCGTGTAGTATCTATAGAGATTGATGATGCAGTGATCGTAGAGCGCATGGCAGGCCGTCGTGTCTGCACCAAATGCGGCTGCTCCTATCACCTGCAGCACAATCCTCCTAAAACCGAAGGTATCTGTGATCAATGTGGCGGTGAAGTTGCCACCCGTAAGGACGATGCACCGGAAACTGTGCTTAATCGACTGGGTATCTACCATGAAACCACAGAGATCCTGAAGGACTATTACCGCAATCAGGGCAAGCTTTTGCTCATTGAGGGCAATCAGTCCATCGAGGATACCTTCCGGGACATCCTGAAGGGTTTAGGAGAAACGGTATGATCGCAATTAAAAATGATCGACAGCTTAGTGCTATGCGCCAGGCCTGCAAAATTACCGCGGCAGCCCGTGCTTTGGCAGGGAAGATGGTAAGACCGGGCGTCAGCACAAAGCAAATCGACAAGGCTGTACACGATTTTATCGTGGCTCAGGGCGCTAAACCGTCGTTCCTGGGTTACCACGGCTTTCCTGCCAGCACCTGTATCAGCGTGAACTCCACGGTGATCCACGGTATCCCCGGGGGCTATGTGCTCCGTGAGGGCGATATCGTTTCTGTGGATGTGGGCGCTTACTACCAGGGCTTTCATGGAGATTGCGCGGCAACCTTTCCCTGCGGCACTGTCAGTGCCGAAGCCCAAAGGCTGATCGACGTTACAAAGCAGAGCTTCTTCGAAGGCATTCGCTTTGCAACGCGGGGACACAGAGTGTCCGATATCTCCCACGCCATCCAGACGTATGTGGAGTCTAACGGTTTTTCTGTTGTGCGCTCTTTCGTGGGTCACGGCGTAGGCGCACAGCTGCACGAGGAGCCGGAAGTGCCCAATTACGGTGCCCCCGGCCATGGACCCAGACTTCTTTCCGGAATGACCCTGGCTATTGAACCCATGGTCAACGCAGGCGTGTACGATGTCCGCGTCCTGAAGGACAACTGGACCACCGTCACCGCTGACGGAAAGCTCTCGGCCCATTATGAAAATACTGTACTAATCACCGACGGAGAGCCGGAAATACTCACCGTCGCCGAAGGACTTTGATTATGGACCCTGAACAACCGGATTTTACAATTGCTGATGTGGTCGTTTCCACTGCCGGCAGAGATGCAGGCTCGCTGTTTTATGTGCTTGAAGCAGACGAAACCTATCTGCTATTGGCGGACGGAAAAGGCCGTAGAATTGAGAAACCCAAACGTAAAAAGCGCAAGCACACCACTAAGGTCCTTCGCTCTGAGACCAGAGTCGCCGAAAAGCTTCGTGCTGGCGACAAGGTACTCAACAGCGAATTACGAAGAGACCTCGCCTATTTAGCGCGAGAAATGCAAAGTAACAACCTGGGAGGTTTATAACTTGGCAAAAGACGACGTAATCGAGATTGAGGGCATTGTTACCGATAACCTGCCCAACGCAATGTTTAAGGTAGACATTGGTAATGGTCACACCATTCTGGCAACCATTTCCGGCAAGCTTCGTATGAACTTTATCAAGATCTTGCCCGGTGACAAGGTAACCGTTCAAATGTCTCCTTATGATCTGACCAGAGGCCGGATCACCTGGAGAAGTAAGTAAAATAGAGACTTTTATGTCTAATGGAGGTTCAACAGTATGAAAGTAAGACCGTCCGTTAAACCCATGTGCGAAAAGTGTAAGATCATTAAGCGCAAGGGTCGCGTAATGGTAATTTGCGAAAACCCCAAGCATAAGCAGAGACAAGGCTAATAGGAGGTGCTGAGAAGATATGGCACGTATTTCTGGTATTGACCTTCCCCGCGACAAGCGGATCGAAGTTGCACTGACTTATATCTACGGTATCGGACCCGCCCGCGCCGCTAAGGTTCTTGAGGTCACCGAGATCGATCCCGACACCCGTGTTAAGGATCTGACCGAGGATCAGGAGGCTAAGCTGCGTGAGGCCATCGAGCATCACTACACCATCGAGGGTGACCTGCGTCGTGAGACCGGTATGAACATCAAGCGTCTGAGCGAGATCGGCTGCTACCGTGGCCTGCGTCATCGCCGTGGCCTGCCCGTTCACGGTCAGCGCACCAAGACCAATGCTCGTACCCGTAAGGGTCCCAAGAAGACCATCGCCAACAAGAAGAAGTAAGGAGGGATATGTAACATGGCTAAAGCTGCTAAGAAAGTTGTTAAGCGCCGCAGAGAGCGCAAGGTAGTTGAAAAGGGTGCTGTGCATATCCGTTCCTCTTTCAACAACACCATGGTAACCGTCACCGACCTGAACGGTAATGCCCTGAGCTGGGC
>JAZNHQ010000059.1:0-2081 GCA_045577035.1 Faecousia sp.
ATCCTGAGGCACTAATGCCTCTAGATCTACAATTATTGCTTCACTTCTTGCGTCTTTTCTCCATTGTTCCATAAAAACACCCCCGTTTTTTTATTATACCAGAAACGGGGGCGTTTTGGAAGTTTTTTGACAGACTGCAAAGCCGTCGGAAATACCGACGGCTTTTAAAATTGGAATTTGTGGAGCAGATGGGGGCGGTGGCATATACTGTAACAGTCTTTTTGAAAGGATGGTTACATATGGGCGAACGGATCAACAAGGAAATGGCGAAACGGGTGTGGGATCGGGTGCAGGCGACACCCAAGGAGCAGCCGGTCTTGCCTATGCAGCACACAGATACCCTGCAAAGTCTGATCGTAGAGGAGTGGCAGCAGGCACAGTGCTATGACGGGCTTAGCCGGAAGCTGGCTGGCAGGCACAAAACGGTCATGCAGGAATTGTACCGGGAGAAAAAAGCCCAGATCGCCTGTTTAAAGGGGATCTGCACCATGTGTTCGGGAACAGCCGCCAACATCCGGGCGGTACAGCCGGTGATGGGGGAGACCTCCAAAATGCTGCGGCAGTGCTACAGCAGGCAGCTGCGCTGCCTTGCCCGGTATGAGGCCGCTGCCAACGATGGCGAGTACGGCCCTGTTTACAAGGGCATGGCAGACCAAAACCGCCGCCATTGCAGAATCCTGCTGGAGATCCTGGGAGATATGAAAGAATAAACATTCCAATTTATCGCTTTGTCGCAAACAACTGCGTAATCTAAAACAGAGGCTGTTCACCCGAACAGCCTCTGTATGTTTATTCTCCGAAGCCCATGGGGTTATTGCTTTGCCAGTTCCAGGAATCCCGGCACATATCGGATAGGTCCTTTTCTGCGGTCCAGCCCAGCACCTCACGGCTCTTGGCGGGATCGGCGTAGCAGGTGGCGATGTCACCGGGGCGGCGTTCTACGATCTTATAGGGCAGAGCCACCTGGTTCACATCCCGGAAGGTGTTCACCATGTCCAGCACGCTGTAGCCGGTGCCGGTGCCCAGGTTGAACACTTCACAGCCGCTATGCTCGCTGGCATACTTAACGGCAGCCACATGGCCCTTGCTCAGATCCACCACATGGATGTAGTCACGAACGCCGGTGCCGTCGTGGGTGTCGTAGTCATTGCCGAATACGCTGAGGAATTCTCGGCGGCCAACAGCCACCTGGGTGATGTAGGGCATCAGATTGTTGGGAATGCCTCTTGGATCCTCACCAATGCGGCCGCTTTCGTGGGCGCCAATGGGGTTAAAGTAGCGCAGCAGCACCACACTCCAATCGGGCTCGGCATTGGCCAGGCCGCTAAGGATCTGCTCGGTCATGTACTTTGTCCAGCCGTAGGGGTTGGTGCAGCCGCCGGTGCGGCTATTCTCCCGCAGGGGCATTTCATTGTCGCCGGTGTAGACCGTGGCGGAGGAGGAGAAGATCAGATTCTTCATGCCTGCCTTCTTCATGACCTTGGTCAGGACCAGGGTGGAGTTTAAGTTGTTGTCGTAATACTCCCAGGGCTTGGCGACACTTTCACCCACAGCCTTCAGACCGGCGAAGTGGATAACACAGCCGATTTCGTTTTCTTCAAAAATCTTGGTCAGCAAAGCTTCGTCCCGGACATCGCCCTCGTAGAATTTCAGGGTCTTGCCGGTCAGCTCCTGGACTCTGTCCAGGGATTTGGGGTTAGAGTTGCACAGATTGTCAATGACTACCACCCCATAGCCGCTTTCCAGCAGCTCCAAACAGGTGTGAGAGCCGATATATCCGGCGCCACCGGTTACCAGTACGTTCATAAGCCATACCTCCGCATAATATATTCTGCAGTTATTCTACAGGTAATCTGTAAAAAATGCAACAACAAATTCCAATTTATCGCTCTGTCATTTCGATGTGTTGTAGGGACCGGCGTCCTCGACGGTCCGCAATTACGCACTGCGGTAACGGACCGACCGGGAGGCCGGTCCCTACAACGCATCGAAATGACAGAGCGATAAATTGGAATTTGTACATAAAAAAGAGGCTGCGCGGCAGCCTCTTTTTACAGCAGCAGCGCAAAGACTGCCAGAAT
>JAZNHQ010000060.1:0-3523 GCA_045577035.1 Faecousia sp.
GAGGGACGCATAGATGCGCCATTCTCATAGAAATTCAGGCCCAGGCGCTCACCGCCGCGAACAATATATCCAGTATCCACGCCCTGCTCACGCAGTTTACCAAGAGCAATCTGGCCCAGCGGATTCAACGGCAGCTTGGTAACATACCGGCTATCCAAGCCAAATTTAGACAAAGAGACTGCTACAATGGATTCATCGCCGCCATAGTATGCTTCGAACTCCGTTGCCTGTTCAAAACGAAGATTACCCTTGGGCATAAATCTAATCATCATTTCGCCCATCGTTACAACACGCATATTTAATACCTCCAAAAAATTATGTCTTTCCGTAAGAATGTAAGAAATAGTTTCTGCCCCCAAGCACATGCTCTTCTGGCACAACAGAATACTCGCCAGCCGCACGCAGGTGCATGAAAATCTTGCAAGATTTTTCCAAAACTTGGCAAGTGACCATTGCTTCTTCCAAGGTGCGACCAAAGCACATTGGACCATGATTACGAAGCAGGATAGCATTCGCTTCGGTAACGGATTCCACTGTCACTCTACCCAGCTCCTTGTGATCAGCCGAGGGCACAAATGTGTGAGTCAGTGGAATTTCCCCTCCGATTAGCTGGCATATCTCCTCAGAGAAAGGCGGAATCGCCTCATTTCTGGCTGCGCACGCCATGGCATATGTAGAATGCATATGAATAATAGCGTTGATATCAGGGCGCTTGCGCATAACACCCAAATGAATCTCCCGTTCGCTGGTGGACAACCGATGACCAGATACTACTTCACCATCTGGCGAAAGAACCACCATGTCCTCCGGTACCATTTGATCGTAATCCACCTTGGATGGAGTGATCATAATATTGCCGTCATCCATTCGAACACTGATATTGCCCCATGTGCCAAAGACCAATCCTTGCTGGCGCAGCCAGCGACAAGTATCAATGATTTGACAGCGTAATTCGTAATCCTTGCTCATTTGCAACACAGCTCCCTTCCCGCTTTTGCGTTATCGGTAACGCAAAAGCAAAAAATAATAAATTAGCGTTATCGATAACGCATCTCCATTATATGCCTGCCTTTGTGATTTGTCAATACCTTTTCCCCTTATATTCCTGGGTATTTTGAATATTTTGACTAATTATTTTTCTGTAACCTCCATATTTTTATCGCGGATTCCTTGCTTTTTCTTATTTTTTCGTTTATACTGATGGAAATGTACATGTTTATTTCCCTGAAAGGAGTCCTTTGCAATGGAGAAAAAGCCCACTATCTATGACCTTGCAGAATCCTTGAACATTTCTGTTGGCACCGTATACCGAGCTTTGCACAACACCGGCCGCATCAGCGCCGCCACTAAGGAACGTGTCCTTAAAAAAGCAGAAGAAATGAATTTCAAACTAAATCAAACTGCCCAGGCTTTGAGTCGAACGCCCATCACCATCGGCGTGATTTTGTGCTGCCCCGTTGTCCCTTTTTTGGATGAGATCCTGGCAGGCATTAACTATGAGTTTGAAACACTTTCCCAATACAATGTGTTCAGCGATATCCGCGTTTTGCCCCCAATGAACGCCGATGAATGTCCGGAACAAATTTCCCAATATCTTCTGGAATTCATAGATAAAAGCTATGCCGGTATTATTTTATTCTTTTCCGGTTCCCATCATAAGAGCATGGATGCCTTGCAAGCTGTGGAGAAGGCTCAAATCCCCATGGTCTGCTTAATCAATGATATTCCTATGAAAAACCGTAAAGCTTTCATTACCGCTGACGGCTACTGCGCTGGACGCATTGCTGCTGAACTGCTTTCTATCTCCTGCGCCAATCAGCGCATCGCTATTTTGACCGGCGACAGTTCTATTCATATCCACAAGCAAAACCTTTCTGGCTTTATGGACGAGGCAGGTAGGGATTTATTTGCTGTTACGAATATCTATGAGCACCAAGATCGCCCTGAACGTGTGGAGCAGCAGTTAATCGAGATTTTCCGCCACGAGCCCGCTTACCAGGGCTTGTACATTACCTCGGCAAGTTCAATCATCGCCTGCCCCTTGCTAATGGAAATTAACAAAGATAAACGTGTCAAAGTTATCGCCACCGACCTATTCCCACAAATCAAAGCCCCGTTAGACGAAGGTGTCGTCACCGCCACCATTTTCCAGAACCCTTTCCTGCAGGGGCGCAAAGCTGTGGATAGCATTTATCGTTTCCTTCGCAATGAGCCCCGTGGAGATACTATTAAAATAGCCCCTCAAATTGTTATGCGTTCCAACATAGGCCTTTACCACATCAACGAGCAAAGCAAAGCGGAGCCATGATGCGTATTTAACAATTTCGTATTTACGCCGCTCGATTGTTATGAATTTTTGTTAACCAAACCCCTATAGAGTAAGAACAGCTATATACTATTCTTCTCGAAATAGATAAATACAAAACCTTTTAACAAAACAGGCGCCACGGATCATTTCCGTGGCGCCTGTTTTTAGCATTTACTTGTGATAGCATAGCATCAGTTGAACCAATGATAACCGGATAAGTTAATGATGTCAAAAGTACTCTATGCATTTTCCTTTAAAGACTGCTTTATACAGTAAAAAATCTGACCGGGATTATCATGATGCCAGATTTCATTGTTTTATGGACCATTGAGGTAGCTTTTGAAGCATTTTCTGCAGCGCTCGGCGGTATGTCTTGTCTGCGGTATCCGGGGAGGCCAGGCCGTGTTCCACCGCCAATTCGATGAACGGCATTTTTCTTCTGGATTTGCGTTTTGGCTTTCCGTCCTCGTCAAGATCGTCTGTATCGTAATAATGTGTTGCATAGCAATCCCGGCAGAAGCCAAGGTGGTCCGCAACGATTGCCCGTTCCCGGTAGTTTAAGGCTTCAAATGCTGCCATCACTTCCTCCGCTTTCTCTATGCGGAAGTATAGTTCTTCCGTCTGGGATGTGCCGTCAGCAGCAACCTCTTCTAAGCTCTCTTCACTGTCCTCATCTCCATAGTGCCGATAGAAGTCCGTTATGTTCATATTCAGCAGACCACCCCGCAGGATCTCTTCCACATTCTTGGGAGAGATCCCGGTCTCTTTGGAAATTGCGGCTATGGTTTCTTCATCATATCGATACCCATGCTCCGCGTATTGCCACATCACTTTGCGAAGCTGTTCATCAGCATAGCTGCTCTGCACCGAATAACCGGTGCGCATAGTACGGATGTAAGTATGCACCGCATTCATAGCGGGTAATTCTTTGAATACCAGGAACGGCACACCACGGGAGATATCGTACCGCTGAAGCGCTTCCATCATACCCATCACAAAGGCCTGCTTCAAGTCTACAAAGTGGCCATACATAGCATATTCGTTGACGAAGCCTCTGGCCTTGGTATTCAGTTCATTCTCATAGTAGTGCAGGAACCAGGAAAGATACTTTTCGTCCTTTTCAGCAAAGTACAGATCAAAATACTTCTGGTAATCCTCATACTTCGGTGGAGCCGGGTCCAACCGATAAATATGCAGATCCTTTTCCCAATCGTT
>JAZNHQ010000061.1:0-2566 GCA_045577035.1 Faecousia sp.
CTTGACCTATATGCGCCGCATCGGTATCCACGGCAACGATCTGGACAGTGTGGAACGCTACAGCGCCCTGAGCCGCCGGATCTGCGCCGAAAAGCCGGAGCCTGACCGTGCCATGGAACTACTGCAGGAAAGCCGCCAGGCCCGCCGGGACCATCACTGGCTGGCGGTGCTGCTGGGCTATTTCCTGGGTTCTGCCGCTTTCGGTATTTTCTTTGGCGGCAATCTAATGGATGCTCTTGTTGGCGGATTGGGCGGTATGCTCTCCGGTGCCAGTATCATGTTTATGGACCGGTTCAAAGCCAATAATTTCTTTAAAACCATGCTTGGCTCCTTCCCCCTGGCTTTCATCCCCTATCTATTCCAAGCCATCGGTCTTATTGCAAACCCGGACGCAGCCATCATCGGTGCAGTCATGACACTGATTCCTGGCTTGCTGTTCACCTACGCCATGCGTGATATCATTTTCGGCGACACCAACTCCGGTGTCAACCGCATCGTGCAGGTGCTGCTGATCGCCCTGGCCATTGCCTGCGGCACCTCCTTTGCCTGGAACGCTGCCTCTGTTCTTTGGGCTGAACCGGTGAGCATAGCTGCGATAAATCACAGTTTTCTTGTGGAAAGCATGGCCTGTGTGTTTGGCTGTCTTGGTTTTTCCTTCCTGTTTAATGTGCGTGGCAAAGGTCTGGTGCTGTGTATTTTAGGCGGTGTGCTGTGCTGGGGTATATATACCCTGGTGCTCTACTGCGGTGGCGATGATTACGCCGCCATGTTCATCGGCTCCATGATGGCTGCCGTCTATGCTGAGATCATGGCCCGTGTCCGCAAATGTCCCGCCATCGGATTTTTGATCATGGCGCTGCTGCCGCTGATTCCCGGCTCGGCCCTGTACTACACCATGAATTACGCCGTCCGGGGTGAGATGAACCTGTTTGCCACCCAGGGTATGCGTACCATTGTACTGGCTGGCCTAATGGCTGCCGGCGTACTGCTGATCTCCACCTCCATGAGAATGTGGACAGTATGGAAATACGAGCATCAAAAGAAGTCAAAACCTCCGGCTAAGCCGGAGGCTTGATTAAGCCCTAGAAGGGCATTTTACAGACTATTGCCCCTAAAGGGGCCCCGAAAGGTTTGCCGACCGCATTCCTTTCTCGGGCTGCCCCTTAAGGGGCGTTTTCTATGCCTACTTGTTCTCGCGACCCGTAAACGGGTCAATGTACTCCTTGATGCTCATTTGGTCGGCTATCTGATCTTCTTGGAGCTGGTTTTTGATATACTCTTGTATCTGCTTTTTGTTCCTGCCTACTGTGTCCACGAAATACCCTCTGGCCCAGAAATGTCTGTTGCCGTACTTGTACTTGAGATTTGCATGGCGGTCGAATATCATTAGGCTACTCTTTCCCTTAAGAAATCCCATGATCTGGGATACACTATACTTCGGCGGTATACTTAGGAGCATATGGATATGATCCGGACACGCTTCTGCCTCAATGATTTCTACGCCCTTCTGTTGGCATAACTGTCTCAAAATTTTTCCTATGTCTGCACGCAACTCCTTATATATTACCATTCTGCGGTATTTCGGTGCGAACACTACATGGTATTGACATCTCCATGTAGTATGGTCTAAACTATTAATGTCTTTGTCTTTCACGATGAAGGCCTCCTCATTATTGTAGTTGTGTGGTCGGCAAACCACTTCTACTATAATGAGGAGCTTTTTTCTTGTCTACTATACTCCTCGCTGGAAGCTATTTTTTTGCCACCGGCAGAGCCGGTGGTTAACTTTGGTCAACCAATGAATGAAGGGCGCCTGCTTGTGCAGGCTCCCTTCTTATATACAGCGGATAGAAAGGTAAGATTACTCATAGTACGCTTTGGCTTTGAGAACAATGCCGTCAGAAAGTGTGCAGTTTTCCGGCAATGGAGAAGACTTTTTTGCCTCAAATACAAGGTCATCCCCTTCAAACCGGAAGACATAAACCGCATCTTCCTCCGTGTGGAAATAGAGCATACCGTCAGTTTTTGTGTAAGTACCAAACAGCCAACTGCCCGTAACGCCCCCTGACGGTTTATGCGTGAAGTACATTTTGCAGGATCCCTCATGGATCACAGTGAGGACAACTTTTTCCCGATTATTCTCGCCAGCATAAGTATACGATATCGGAAAATCATAGGTAAGCACCGCTCTCATACGAAGGTCGCTGCCGTCCAAATACAGCGTTCCGGTAGCCAGTACACTGTTTTCCATCTCTGCCACTTTGTCGCAGACCAGCTTGCCATTGTCCATGCGCAGATAGTAGCTGAGCTTAGTTTGACTCCAATTCATCGCATCAGCCAGGATATAATAGCGATCGTTGGCAATATCATAAACGCATACCGCACCATAGCTGGGCACGCCGCTGAAGAAATAATATACATCAGCGCAGAGATCCGGTTTTCCATCATCTGTCACATCCGCAAGGTATAGGGACATCGGCGCAGGATACCCTTCAAAAAGGGTGGTTTCCTTGCCGTTTTTCACCATCACCGGCCTGTCACCCCCAACGATATTGGGCCGATAATA
>JAZNHQ010000062.1:0-5655 GCA_045577035.1 Faecousia sp.
GGTGTGTACACCGGCTGCTGCACAGGCTTGGGCTGTACAGGTTGTACAGGCTTGGGCTGTACAGGTTGTACAGGCTTAGCCTGCACCGGTTGTACAGGCTGCACCGGCTGTACAGGCTGCACAGGAGCTGCCTTGGGTGCATTTACCTGGCTCCAGCCCTGCACATTGGGGGCGGCTGCCTGGGGCTGCTGATTCCAACCGGGATTCACGCCCACGGTAGCGTCCAGATTCACCTGGGCACGGCGCACAGACACGGTCTTATCCAGATCCACATCCTCCACCACATATACGCCCAGCTCCACCTGCTGCAGTGCCTTCTTCATTTCCGTTGCGGTGGCAAAACGCACCTGGGGACTGTAGGCACAGGCACGCATAATCACCGCTGCCGCCTGATTGGATGCGTTACAGGGAGGTGCCATCTGATCACCGCGCATACGGCGATCCACTGCCAGCTTCCGGGCATTGGGATTGAGCAGCTGCTCGTCATTTTCAATAAAAGGCAGACGGTTGCCGTTGAGCAAACGGTACAGTACGATGCCCAGGGAGTAAATATCCACCGTGGCGTCGTAGTTTCTGCCGGCGGCGATCTCCGGCGCCATATAATTAAATGTACCCTTCTGGGACATGCCGCCGGTGGCGTTCTCCAGGGTGCGGGCAATGCCGAAATCGCCCAGCTTGAAGAAGCCGAAATCATTGATGAAGATATTCTCCGGCTTAATATCCCGGTGGACGATCTTCCGCTTTTCGCAAATTTCCAGTGCGGAGCAAATATCAATACCCAGCTTCAGCACCTCGGTCTCGGTCATGGTCTTGCCCTGCAGATATGTATTGAAGGGGGTCAGCAGCTCCATGCGGATGTAGATATCCCATCCGATCTCACCGGCGCGCTCCACCACCTTGTAGTCCTCAACACTGACGATATTCTGGGTGCCTTTCAGGGATTCCATCAACTGGATCTCACCCACAAAATCGTTCACGATGCCCTGGAAATAGGTTCTGGTGCCCTCCTCTGTCAAGCCCTCGGCTCGCAGAGAATCCAGCTCCGACCGGTCCATGGGAATGGAGATCACCTTAATGGCAGCATTGCTCTGCACATTGCTGTCGCTGCGAACGGCCTTGTAAACCGTTCCGTAAGAGCCCTTGCCCAGGACGGTTTCTATCTGCCACTCGGGCCATACCTGGGAAATCATTTCCGTCGCCATACACACACCTCTTTTAATCTCTCAAAAATAGATTTTTTCTTCACATAGATCAGAATGAAGGACACATTATCCTTGCCGCCATTGTCCAGCGCCTCCTGCAGCAGGGTTTTGGCCGCCTGCTTCTTTTTCAGAATTTCTTGGATCCGTTCCTGGGTGACCATATCCGTCAGACCGTCCGAGCAGATCAAGAACGCATCTCCTGGAGCATAAGCGCCCATGGCCACATAGGGGTCGATGATCAGCTCCGTCTCCGGGATGCCCAGGTTTTGGGTCAGCGGCGGCTTCCTGCCGCCTACGGACAGACCCACATGGTCGTATGACAACTGGTTCAGCGCCCCCTTGGAATACAGGAAGATCTTGCTGTCGCCCACATTGCACAGCCCCGCGTATTCATCGGTGAAACGCAAAATAGCCGCTGTGGTGCCCATGGTGGTCACCCGGTTTTCCCTTGTGTAGCGGCAAATGGCAGCATTGGCCTGCCGGCAGAATTCCTGCAGGTCCGTGCCCATGTCCTGCCCAAAGGAGAATTTTGCCATTTCCCGGGCTGCCAGGTACGCCGCCATCTCCCCCCGTTCTTCGCCGCCCATGCCGTCAAAAACAGCAAAGACCGGCTGGCTTTGGGTCTGAACAGTGCCTTCCCGGATGCCATCCGTGCCGTGATTTTCGCTGGGCAGGAACACGCCGTCGCAATACAGGTTATCCTGGTTCGCCTTGCGGCATCTGCCTATATTGCTTGTGTAAAAATATTTTATTTTCGCCATAGCTCCGCCTTTCCGCAGCCATAAGCCACAATATAAAAAATATTATAGCACACCCCAAAAATTAACACAAGCATTTTCTTCCGGAGTTTAAATTCCAATTTATCGCTGCGTTATTTCGATGCGCAAAGGCTTCCCCCTGGGGGGAAGCTGTCAAAAATCTATTTGATTTTTGACTGATGAGGGGTATGCAATGTCAGACAACGCCCCACGGTACAGATCCTGTGACCAACGCCCCTCATCCGTCACCAGTGTGCGCACTGGTGACACCTTCCCCCGAGGGGGAGCGATGGGAGCGCCGCCGGTGGCGGAAACAGCGACCTGAACGAGTGGCCGCGGTCGGCAAACGAGGAAAGCGTTTGCGCCGACGAGGGTGCCGGGCACCGCAACAGGAGAAGGCTTTCGCTGCGCCTAACCAACTACTCAGAGCGATAAACATCAATTCAAAAAACGCAAAGGGGTTGCCAAACCGGCAACCCCTTGTTTCAGCTCTCCATCTGCTTTCCCAAAAAGCCCGCCACGGTCTGGGCAAGCTGCTGATCCGCCTCGCCCAGAGCCGCGGAATCCTCCGTCAGCAACAGCATGACGCAGCCCATCAGATCCCCCTGGCTCAGAATGGGCGCCGCCACGCCCAGATGGTATTTGTCCGCGCTGTCCGTGGCCTTGACCTTGGCATCGCCGGGCATATAGCGGTAATTCTTCCGCTGCTCCATGAGCCGATCCAGCTCCTGGGAATTGGGCTTGTCCATCAGCTCCCGCTTGGGCGCACCGTGTAGGGCAATGATGGTGTCCCGGTCGGACACCGCCGCCACATGGCCGGTGTTGGCGCCGATGGATTCGCAGATCTGCGCCGCAAAATCCTGCAGATCCCCCATGGGCGAATACTTGCGGAAGATCACACCCCCATCCTTCTCCGTGTAAATCTCCAGCGGATCGCCCTCACGGATTTTCAAAGTGCGTCTAATCTCCTTAGGAATGACAATTCTCCCCAAATCGTCAACTCTTCTGACAATGCCAGTAGCTTTCATATATCTTTCTCCTTTTCCCGTAGGGGCGGGGTCTCCCCGCCCGCGGGACGGGAAACCCGTCCCCTACAATAATTTTACAAATTACGCTGTTAGTATCTGTAAACGAGGTAGAAATATACCGCACAAAAAGAAAAACTCCTCTGCAAAACGCAAAGGAGTTTTTTGCTTGCTTTATGTATTTATTTTTTAGTCGCCGTTAAATATTTCTTTTCAAAGCTCCTTTTATAAAGGTACACATAAAGAACCGTAAAAGGCAGAGAACACAAGAGCATAAGTAGCAAAGCAACTACACCTTCTACACTATCACCCAAAAGTACCATCAAAATCATTTCAGAACTAATCACACCAGCAAGAAACAACGCAAAAATTCTGCACCACAAAAGACCGTAATATACTTTTCCATTTTGAACCGACTCAGCCTTTTTCTTTTTGCCCAACTTATATAATTTAGGTCCACCAACTACAATGGCCGCTATTACTGCACCAGATATAAATTTCTCTAACATTTATAATTCTCCCTCTGTTACTAGCAAATCATTTTTATCGTAGCCAAATCGTGTTCCTGCAACCCAATCAACTTTGTGAAGAGCAACACCAAGTGCGCCATTATACTTTGTTTTCAATTCCTTTGCTACCTCAACAAAATAATTCTTTTGTTCTATTACTGTCGCTAGACTTCTCATTTCGTTTGCAGAGTTTGTCAAAGTATACACCTCATATTTCACATCCTTTTTCTGTCCAGTAGAATTACTAAAAAAGATAGAAAATGCGTTGTTTCCAACAAGCATCTTACTAGATGCATTAGGAGGAATTGTAATAGTTTGTTCTGTTCCGTCCAAGTTAATCAACCCTAGTTCTTTTAACTTAAGACAATCCCTCCACGGAAAATACTTTTTAAAATCCTTGCCTTTGAAAATGGAATCATTAAAGCTTAGCGATACAGTTTTTTCAAACAACTGAAAATCTTCTGCAGATAAATTCTTTAAAATGTCTAATGTTTTATAACTGATGCTTCCTGGTACAGCCAATTCTTTTGCCAAAACTTTAGCCCATACTTTTTGCATATATGTATCAGATGAGTTTTTTGCATTCTCAAAGTACACATTAATCCAGTCAACTTTGGTATACGCTCCTAAGTGCAGATTATTTTCCTCAATAATACGACGAGTTTCGTTTATAATTTGATGCAGGTTATCCGTTGTTTTTTGCTCAAATTGTGCATACGCTAACTTAAGACTTGTTTCAAAGCTGGCTGCAGTCAAATTTGCTAAAGCTGTAGTATCGCAATTATTGTTTATTATATCCCGTCCCGCTTTTTGTGAATGATCTTCACTTTGATCCTCAAACTCTTTTTTATCATTAAAAGAATTCTTGTTTATTTGAGATTGCTTGTATGCCGCACCACCAACAAATAATGCGGCTACACCAGCAATGCAGCTAATTAATGCGAGCAAGGTATCAAAATTAAATCCTTGAAAAAAAGTTTGTACTTCCACTGGCATAAATCCACCTCCCAATCCGACAAGGTTCTACTCTATTTGTTATTATATCATATTTTCCTTAAAATTACAACGCGACCAGCAGCGTGGTGATCCACGCCGCTGTTTTTATTCACACAATCCTTTATTCTTACACCATATGTAGACATTGGTGATCGCCCGTTTAAATTGCTCCTCAGATGTAAATGTTGTACATGAGGGGTCGCCCTCACGGATTTTCAAAGTGCGTCTAATCTCCTTAGGAATGACAATTCTCCCCAAATCGTCAACTCTTCTGACAATGCCTGTTGCCTTCATATGTCTTTCTCCTTTTACGATACTTGACGGCGCTGCTAAAAAACCATGTCATTGCGAGACCAGTTCGCAATCTGGTCGTGGGAATCCCCATCTTAAGAAGGAGATTGCCACGTCGCTGCGCTCCTCGCAATGACAGTGGTAGTCGGCACACGCCTACAATAATTTTACAAATTCCGCTGTTAGTATCTGTAAACAGGCAGAGATTATACCGCAAGATTTACTTTTTCAAATTGCTGTGCTAGAATAAAAAAAGGCGGTGATGGCATGTATGTTTGGAGCTCAATAAAAGAATTATATGAAGTGTTGATTCAAATGCCTGATTTACATTCTGTTCCGACCATCAACGGAAATGTTCTGTATTGGGATTTGTTCAAAGATGCATATATTCGTGCTTGCTGGGATGAGAAGGATTTTTACATTGAAATTGTAGGCATTGCTTTATCCAATAGCGGCTTTGTGCGATGGTTAACGGACAAGAATAGTATGCTCCAAGAATTATATTCTCTCGGCAAAAAGGGAAATATGTGCGTCATCAAAAAAACTCTGTTTGGCTCCCGTGTTTTCTATATGGGTAATCCGTTACAATACCCTCTTTCTGATAGACGAACTTGGGATTTCGGAAAGAAAAAATATGACTTTGGTACACTCATTTATTTGGAACAGAAATAATGACACAGCGGAGTGAATTTCACTCTGCTGTTATTCTTTGTGCAAGACTATGTATCGCCATACAAAAACGGTCGATTGGTGTCAATGTTGTATGTAAGGGTCTCCCTCCCGGATGCGGAGGGTGCGTCTGATCTCCTTGGGAATGACGATCCGGCCCAGATCGTCCACACGGCGGACAATTCCTGTTGCTTTCATATATCTT
>JAZNHQ010000063.1:0-3715 GCA_045577035.1 Faecousia sp.
GGTTTGTGCCATGCGGCACATCCCCATTTTCACCTTCATCAACAAGATGGACCGGGAAACGAAAGATCCTTTTGACCTCTTGGACGAGGTGGAGCGGGAGCTGGGCATCGAGACCTATGCCATGAACTGGCCCATCGGCTGCGGCAAGGATTTCCAGGGTGTCTACGACCGGGAAAACAGCCGTCTGCTGTTCTTCTCCGCCGTCAGCGGCAAAAACCGGGCTGACAAGCTGTCTGTAGACCTGTACGATCCCCAGGTTGCCGAGCTTTTGGATAGTGATGCCAAGCACCAGCAGCTGATCGACGATGTGGAGCTGCTGTCCGCTGGCCGTGAAATGGATCTGGAAGCCGTAAAAAACGGTCAGCTGAGCCCTGTGTTCTTCGGCTCTGCTCTGACCAACTTCGGCATTGAGCCCTTCCTGGAGGCATTTTTACAGCTTACACCCCCTCCCCTGTCCCGTACCGCCGATACCGGCCTCGTGGATGCCTTCTCCCCGGACTTCTCCGCATTCGTGTTCAAGATCCAGGCCAACATGAACAAGGCGCACCGTGACCGTCTGGCCTTTATGCGCATTTGCTCCGGTAAGTTCCAGAGAGACACAGAATATTACCATATGCAGGGCGGCAAGAAGATGCGCCTAAGTCAGCCCCAGCAGCTGATGGCCGCTGAGCGTGAGATCGTGGAAGAAGCCTATGCCGGCGACGTGATCGGCGTATTCGACCCCGGCATTTTCCCCATCGGTGATACCATCAGCGTGCCTTCCAAAAAGTTCCTGTACTCCGGCATTCCCACCTTTGCCCCGGAGCATTTCAGCCGTGTGTCCGCTAAGGATTCCATGAAGCGCAAGCAGTTCGTCAAGGGCACAGAGCAGATCGCCCAGGAGGGTGCCATTCAGATCTTCAAGGTGCCCAACTCCGGTATGGAGGAGGTCATCGTAGGCGTTGTGGGTACGCTGCAGTTTGATGTGTTCCAGTACCGCATGAAGACCGAGTACGGCGTGGATCTGCGCATGGAGGGTCTGCCCTATGAGGAGATCCGCCTGATTGAAAGCTACCCCGGCGACCTTTCCGATCTGAATCTTGGCTCTGACGCAGAGCTGTTGGAGGACTACCGTGGCCGCAGCCTGCTGGTATTTTCCAGTTTTTGGGCCATTGACTTCACCATTCGCAAAAACCCCGGCCTGGTTCTCAAAGAGATCGTCGTCGCAGAAGGATAAAAAATTCAAAACCCGGGAGTTTTCCCGGGTTTTGGTGTTTATTGCGCTATTTTCCGCCCATAATCGTCGCCATTTTTGCCATGCTAAATGCAAAAGGAGTGAGCGCGGTTATGGGTAAATACAAAAAAATCTTGATCTTTGTTTTATTATGCTTTTTTCTGGGCGGCTGTCAAAAAGCACCCCCGGAAAAACCACGGCTGGTAACCCAGGTAAGCATATCCGGCACTGTTCAGAATGCCCCATTCCAGGCGGTTTATACCAAACCGGAGAAAATGGAAACGGTTTTGTATTACCTGCGTGGTCTCAACCCCCGCGGCAAAGCCGATACAGACCCGGAGCGGATCATGGGTGACCGCTTCAAGATCACCGTTTCCCTCTCGGACGGCAGCTGTCAGATCTACCGCCAGCAGGCAGACCGTTTTTTGTCATTGGATAGCCGCCCCTGGCAGCGAATCGACCCCAAAAAGGGCGCGCTGCTGCGTCCTCTGCTGCAAAGCATGCCGCCGGATCACTCTTCCACCCAAGGTGTGTACTCCACATAGGCGCATTTTTTAGGGCTCTCCCCTGCCAGCAGCCTTTGGGCAGTCTGTACTAACAGCGCAATGCGCTGATCGGTATCCGGCCAAACCGTACCGGCTACCGTCCCTTGCTGCAAAGCCTCCGTCAGCTGCGCATCCAGGCCAACGGCCAAAATATACACATCCTGTCCCGGTGTCCAACCGCCGTTTTTCACGGCCTCCACTGCACCCAGCGCCAGCTGGGCGTCATTGCACAGGATCACTTCCAGATCTTTGCCGTATTTTTTCAAGGCCTGGGCACATTTTGCCCTGCCATCCTCCAGCGTCCACTGGGCAACCTCCGTGCAAATGATCTCTGTTTCCGTGCTTTCCAGAGTCTGCACGCAACCATCGGTAATGATCTGGGCATCCAGGCTGACCTCCGGGCCCCGGAGCATCATACAGGATACCAGACCGTCACCGTTCAGGTCACCTCTTAGGTTCAGCTCCTCCAGCAGCGCCGCCTGCGCCGCACCGGCATTTTCGATCCCGCAGCCTACATAGTAAAGCTTTTCATAGGCATTCAAAACCGCCGCCTCCGGCTCCCGATCCATGATCAGCACAGGAATATCCGCTTCCTGCGCCGTACTGATCACCGTATCCAGGGCCGTGACCATCACCGGCTCTACGATCAGCAAACGGCAATTCTTCTTCACCAGAGAGCCTACCTTTTCATCCTGACGGGATTGGTCGCCCAGGCTGTCTTCTACCACAACCGTGTATCCCAACGCCTGCAGCTCCGCCTCCATAGCGGCGTAATACTCCGGCGCGTCTGCCCGGTTGCGTACACACAGGCCAATGCTCTGGGGCGCATCCACAGCCTGCTGGGTTTGCTTGGGCGCCTCACTGCACCCCCACAAGCATGATAAAAGCAACCATATAGCTAATAATTTGCGAAACACATCCATCGCATCCCTTGCAATTTCTTTCTATCAGTATACCACCATCCTGCCCATTTTCAAGCAGAATTTCCACGAAAAAGGATCTTCGCATTTTGCGAAGATCCTTTCGAAATCCTTTTTAAACGGCGCCCTCTCCCGTAATGACCACACGGATGGTCAGGAAGATCACCTTCAAATCCGTCCACAGGCTGCGCTCCCTTATGTACTTCAAGTCGCTCTCCACCCACTTGTCAAAATCATGGGCATCGCTGCGACCCATACACTCATGGTAGCATGCAAGACCGGTCTTCACATCCAGACGGTGCATCTGATAGGACGTGTATTGGGCCACTTCCTCCGGCAGCGGAGGCCGGGGGCCGATGATGGTCATGTCGCCCTTGATGATGTTCAGCAGCTGAGGCAGCTCGTCAATGCTGGTTTTGCGCAAGATTCGACCAACCTTGGTGATCCGGGGATCGTGCTTGATCTTAAAGGCCGGGCCTTTCATCTCATTCTGATCCATCAGATCCTTCTTCATATCTTCCGCATTCAGACACATGGAGCGGAATTTATACATGCGGAATTCTCTGCCATTTTTCGTCAAACGGATGGACTTATACATCACCGGGCCGCCATCCTCGATCTTGATGGCAATCGCCACAACCAAATAGACCAAACAGAACGGCACAAAGGCGATCAGGCTCAACAGCAGATCAAAAAACCGCTTAAAAAAATCGTATATGGGCTTCTTCTTTGGTGGCACATATACTTCAACCGCAGATGGATTCGATGCCATAAAAGTCTCCTCCATGAAATAATACGCTTAGCGCTTTGCGCCTGTATTATACCCTATTCGACGGAATTTTGCAAGCATCTTGCAACTTTGCAGGCATTTTCGCCTATATACACAAAAATCCAAAAAACCTCTTGACAAACCTGCGCCCCATTGCTATAATACAAAAGCTGTCCGAACAGCAAACCGAATATGGGGGTATAGCTCAGCTGGGAGAGCGCTTGAATGGCATTCAAGAGGTCAGCGGTTCGATCCCGCTTATCTCCAC
>JAZNHQ010000064.1:0-3014 GCA_045577035.1 Faecousia sp.
TGCTGCTCTGTTCATCGTTGACCCCCGCAAGGAGCGCAACGCCATCGCTGAGGCTCACAAGCTGGGTATTCCCATTGTGGCTATCGTTGACACCAACTGCGATCCCGACGAGATCGACTATGTGATCCCCGGCAACGACGATGCTATCCGTGCTATCCGTCTGATCGCTGCCACCATGGCTAACGCTGCCATCGAAGGCCGCCAGGGTGAGGACGCTGTGGCTGAGGCTGCTGAGGCTGAGGTCGAGGCTTCCGCTGCTGAGTAATTTTTAAATCACAGGCACCCGGATCCCGGGTGCCTTAACAAAAGATTTTAGGAGGAAAACAAAATGGCTTTTACTGCTCTGGATGTTAAGAAGCTGCGTGAAATGACCAACGTCGGTATGATGGACTGCAAGGCTGCTCTGGCCGCTACCGATGGTGATATGGACAAGGCCGTTGACTGGCTGCGTGAGAAGGGCCTGGCTAAGGCTGCCAAGAAGGCTGACCGCATTGCCGCTGAGGGCGTTGCTTACGCTACCGTTATCAATGGTACCGGCGTTGTGATCGAGGTTAACTCCGAGACCGACTTCGCTGCTAAGACCGATTCCTTCCTGGATCTGGTCAAGAACCTGGCTGAGGTTGTGGCTGTGTCCAACCCCGCTGATGTGGATGCCCTGAAGGCTTGCAAGTACCCCAATTCCGAGCTGACCGTTACCGAGATCATGCAGGAGAAGGTTATGTCCATCGGCGAGAACATGCAGATCCGCCGTTTCGACAGCTTCCGCACCGGTTCCAGTGTTGCTTATGTGCACATGGGCGGCACTCACGGTGTTCTGGTTAACCTGGAAGCTGATGTGGACGCTACCGAGATCGGTAAGAACGTGGCTATGCAGATCGCTGCTATGAACCCCAAGTACTGGGACAAGGCTCAGGTTCCCCAGGCTGATGTTAACAAGGAGCTGGCCGTTCAGGTTGCTCTGATGGACAACGATCCCAAGATGGCTAACAAGCCCGCCCAGGTGAAGGAGAAGATCGCCGCTGGTAAGATCAACGCCTTCTACAAGGAGAACTGCCTGCTGCAGCAGGACTTCGTCCGCTCCGACCTGTTCAAGGGCGACGTTGCCGGCTACATTGCTGATGCTGCTAAGAAGCTGGGTGGCTCCGTTAAGTTCGTCAATGCTATTCACTACATCAAGGGTGAGGGCATAGAGAAGAAGGAAGACAACTTCGCTGAGGAAGTTGCTGCTCAGATCGCCGGCGCTGGCAAGTAATAAAAACCAATTTAAAGTGCGTTGCAGATTCATTCTGCAACGCACTTTTTTATACCTTAAATTTATTGAAATAATCGTACAGGGGCATAAGCTTGATGAACAGGTCACGGACACGCTCCATCAGCTCCGGGCCGAAGGTGTTATCGGAAAACTCCTCGGTAACTGTACAATCAATACAGCCCTTCCATGCAAAATAGGGCTCCAATTCCTTGGTAGGTGCCGGTTGGGGCGGCCGTTTATAGGTTTCCGCTGTGATGGGAATACCGGTGGCCTTTTCCGTATCCCGGATCAGCTTCACGAACTTTCTGGGATGGGCAGCCCAATCCTGCCGCCATTGGGCAAGGGTGGCCGTCCGGGGCTTCCACAGGAAGAAGCCGTAGCTGATGCCCTCCGGGCGAATCTCAAAATACAGGCAGGGATTCTCCGCCCACCACTCTACGTCCTGGCGAATGCAGATCCACAGGCTCTCCTTATAGGGCAGCGGGTGGTGCAGCCGGGCATCCCGATAGATGCGGCTGACCTTTAAAAGATTGCCGGGCTTGTCCAGAAAAGGCTGGAACAGCTCCTGTCCCAAAGCCTTCATAGGCTCGTACAGGTTATCCACATAGTCCTTCTTATGCTCTAAAAACCATTCCCGGTTGTTGTTGAAGCGGATACCCCACAGAAAATCCACTGTTTTAGGGGAAAATCCTTCAAACATATTCATCACTCCTGATTACGGCGCTTCATGACCTGGCGCATGCGCTCTGCATGATCCAAAATGCGCTTGCGGATACGCAGGCTCTTGGGGGTGCATTCCAGCAGCTCGTCATCCGCCAAAAATTCCAGGCACTGTTCCAGGCTGAATACCTTGGGGCTGACCAGGCGCAGGGCTTCGTCAGAGCCGGAGGCACGCATATTGGTCAGCTGCTTTTTCTTGCAGACGTTTACATTCATATCCTCGTTACGGCTGCAAATACCCACCACCATACCGGCGTACACAGGGGTACCGGCACCGATGAACAGGCTGCCACGCTCCTGGGCGTTAAACAGGCCATAGGAGCAAGCCTCACCGGTCTCAAAGGACACCAAAGAGCCGGTCAGACGGCGCTCGATCTCGCCCTTCATGGGGGCGTAGCTTTCCAGCACGGAGGACATGATGCCCTCGCCCCGGGTGTCGGTCAAGAACTCGTTGCGGTAGCCGAACAGACCACGGGAGGGAACCAGGAATTCCAGGCGGTAGCGGCTGCCCATGGGGGTCATGGACAGCAGATCGGCCTTCCGACGGCCCATCTTCTCGATAACAGCGCCCATGCACTCCTCCGGCACATCGGCCACCATGCGCTCGATGGGCTCACACAGCTTGCCGTCGATCTCCTTGGTCAGCACACGGGGAGTGGACACGGAGAACTCATAGCCCTCACGGCGCATGGTCTCCATCAAAATGGACAGGTGCATTTCACCACGGCCTGCCACATTAAAGGAATCCGCGCTCTGCTCGGTCACATGCAGGGATACATCCTTCAGAAGCTCCTTTTCCAGGCGGTCACGGAGATTCCGGGAGGTAACGAACTTGCCCTCCCTGCCCGCAAAGGGAGAATCGTTGACGGCGAAGAAGTCGGAGGCCAAGCGGTCTTAGGAAGACAACTGGGGCTATCAACTCCTTGGCTCACAGAACGACATGGCTACGATCCGACTTTCCTTTTCCAGGCGGTCACGGAGATTCCGGGAGGTAACGAACTTGCCCTCCCTGCCCGCAAAGGGAGAATCGTTGACGGCGAAG
>JAZNHQ010000065.1:0-17923 GCA_045577035.1 Faecousia sp.
AGTCCAAGGCTGAGGCCGAGCTGAAGGCCCAGGAGCTGCTGAACAGGGTTGGCTTGGGCGACCGTGGCAATTCCTACCCCAAGCAGCTTTCCGGCGGACAGAAGCAGCGTGTGGCCATCGTACGTGCGCTGTGCATGGAGCCCGAGGTCATGCTCTTTGACGAGCCCACCTCCGCTCTTGACCCAGAAATGGTCGGCGAGGTTTTAGAGGTTATGCGCGAGCTGGCCCGCGATGGCATGACCATGGTCTGCGTCACCCACGAAATGGGCTTTGCCCGTGAGGTTGCCAACCGTGTGATCTTCATCGACGAGGGCAAGATCGCAGAGGAAGCCCCTCCCGAGGAGTTCTTCTCCAATCCCAAATGCGAAAGATTGAAGGATTTCCTTTCCAAAGTTCTATAATAGCAACACCCGGCACTGCTAGGCTAGGCAGTGCCGGGTTTATTATTGGGCAGCAATGTACACGATCTGACTAATGCCCGGGGCAAAATGATCCGGGCGTAGCAAGAGCAGCTGGCCGGGCTGCAAACAGGCAATATGGGTCTCGTAGGCAACGCCGCCTATGAACATGCCTGCCTCCTTTGACCAGTTCTTATGATAAATGCAGATATCATAAACAGGCCGGTCTGTTCCATTGGATATCTGAAGAACGCCATTTTCTGTTTGCTTGACATCCACCGCCTCATTCTTCGCCGTACCGAAAGAATACTGTACCGAGCAGCCATAGACCTGGCGGGGAAGCCATATCTTTTCGCTGCTGTCCAGCACCATTACACTCTCCCCCGGAGGCAGGCAAAACAGATCAAAGCAAAAGGTCTCGCCTGCACAATCAATGGAGATCTGCGCCTGCTGAAGGGTCTGTGCAGAGCAGTTTTTCACCATCAGCGCAGCCACATCCACCACTTCCTCGTCATCACCTTCCACATACGCCCCCTCATAGCCCACCACACCCAGTATGACCAAAGGCGTATTTTCTATGGTATAAGGAAACGATAACGGCAGCTCCCCCGCCGCATCTTCACGGACTTCCATACAGTTAACTACCAGCAGCGATGCCGACAGCATACTGCCCAATATTCCCAGCAACACAAGTCTAATTCTCCGCCTGTAATACATGGATCCCTCTCCCAACGCAATTTGCCCCAATTATAAAAAAGCGGGGGTGCTGTTTCTAGGGAATCCGGGCGCAAATTGATACTGCAAACCAGGAATCGTATGACAGGATATTTATATTTTTTAGATAAAAAAAGAAAACTGTGGGTAATTACTCCCACAGTTTTTTATTATTACTGTTTTGCTGTCAAAAGGTCACGGTAATACTCATCCATCTGCTGCTTGGTATCAAAGACAGCGATGTACATGATGTTAGCCATGGCACCGGACAGAGCATCGGGAATACGGCCCTGCTTTCTCATGGCATAGCCATATTTGTCCATAATAGCATTGTGATCCATGGCGTATTCCTTGCCGTCACGACGACCCACAAAAGCACAGTAGCGGCGGTTGCCCAGGGGCTTTAGACTGCTGTCATAGGCGATCATGTCCGCCCAGATCTTGTACACATCGGTCTCATAAGCAAAGTTGTACATATCGGGAGTGTAGCCGCCCGCAGGACGCATATTGACCTCCAGGCCAATGATATCGCCCTCCTTGCCCAAGCCCTTCTGATCCTGGGTCAGACGGAAGAACTCCAAATGCACGAAACGGCTCTTGACGCCGAAGGCCTTGACGGTTTTTTCACCGGCCTCACGGACATCGGCAGGAACATCCTTTTCCAGGTAATAGATGGACTCCCGATTGTCATTGACCACATCCATCAGGGAGTTGGGGGTCACATTGCCGGACACAAACAAGGGCTGACCACTCGCTCCGATGATGGCATCGTATGTACACACATAGCCGTTGATCTGCTCTTCCATAATGTAAATGTTATCGTCCTTGGTGTCGATGAAGAAACGAACCTCGTCATCGCTGCGCAGACGGTAAGTACTGCTGGCACCAACGCCGTTATCGGGTTTCACCACCACAGGATAGCCAACCTTATTGGCAAAGGCAACTGCATCCTCATAGCCCTCCACAATGTGATAACGGGCCACGGGAATACCGGCCTTCTCATAGTAAGCCTTCATGGCGGACTTGCACTTAACACTGCGCATTTCTTCTTCCTGGAAACCGGTGGTAATGTGAAACTCCGTACGTAGCTTTGCGTCGCGCTCCAGCCAGTACTCATTGTTGGATTCCAGCCAGTCGATCTTGCCATACTTATAGGTGAAGTATGCCACAGCGCGGAACACTTCTTCGTAGTTTTCCAGGCTATTGACCTTAAAATACTCGTAAAGACTGTCACGCAGCTCCTGCTTCAGCTGATCGTAGGGGCAGTCACCAATACCCAGCACACGCAGGCCGTTATTCTTCAGCTCTGCGCAGAATTTCCAGTAGGAATCGGGAAAGTTGGGGGAAATAAATACAAAATTTTTCATCTTTTCTCTCCTTGCTTTGACCTTAATCTAACAGCTGGGGAACATAGTGCTCCACCATCTTAAACCACCAGGGCCAGTCATGATCCACATCGTGACCCCAATAGTCTACTTGACCGGGAATACCCTTATCCATCATCACATGGTGCAGCTTCCGGGTACTCTCAATCAGAGGCTCTTCCCATCTGCCCTGTCCCACCACGATCAGGATCTTGCTGTTTCTGTACATATCCATATAGAAATGATCATGGGGCAGGTTGGCAAGATAATAGGCAGGACAGTTATTATACAGGGTCTCATCCATATAATCTCCGAAGAATTCCGGAGAGTCATACAAACCGGAGATGGCAAAACAGCCCTCAAACAGATCCGGTCTGCGGAAGAACAGGTTTGCCGCATGCATGGCGCCCATGGAGCAGCCGAAGGTCAGAATCCGACGGTCATAGCCCAAGCGCTCGCCGCTCAGATGCTTAATATAAGGCACCAGCTCATCCACAATGTAGTGGTACCATCTTTCGTGATTTTCAATGCGCCAGCGGTTATCTGCGCCCTTGGCAGCCCAGGCTTCATCGTCAATGCAGTCGCAGCTGAACACAGTGCAGCGACCCTCTTCGATCCACTTTGCCCAGTAGTCGATCATATGGAAGTTCTCAAAATCAAAGAACCGTCCGGACTGACAGGGAATGAACAGGACAGGCATACCGCCGTGACCGTAAACCTTGAATTCCATATCTCTGTTCAAGCTGCCGCTGTAGTGTTTGAAATACCGAATTTCCAATTTTCTCTCTCCTTAATGATTTTATAGCCCCAGGCATTCCATAAAAATGGGAATCTGCTTTTCCCAGGAGGCTTCTCCGTGTCCGCCGCCGGGAACAATGCGAAATGCCAAATTCACCCGTTTGGTCAAAAGCAGGTGGGATGTGGAGATCAGTGCCTCCGCATTGGCTGCATGGTTGAACATCTCTTCACTGCCATAATCCATGTAAATACAAGTATCATGGCGGATATGGGCCCGGGCAACCACCTCCAGCATCTTGCCCGGTGCCACCCACAAGCTGGGCGACAGGCAGGCTGCCCGCTGGAACACATGGTTATACACGGCCGCACCGTACAGTGCCATAAGACCGCCCATGGAAGAGCCGCAAATAATGGTGTTCTTCCGATCCGGAAGCGTGCGGTATTCCCGGTCGATCTGGGGCTTCAGCGTCTTGACCAGCCAGTTCATATATACGCTGCCCTTGCCGCGGATCTTTCCCATTTCGGAGTTCTCATAGTTGAGAGGAGAATACTCGATCAGCCGGTTATTGCCGGTATGATTACACTCCACTGCCACAATGATCAGTTCCTTGCGGGATCTGTCCATGTACTTTTTCATGCCCCAGGATTTACCGTAGGTGGCATCGGAATCATAAAACACATTATGTCCGTCAAACATATACATGACAGGATACCGCTTTTCCGGATCCTTTTTATAAGAGTCCGGCAGGTACAGATAGACCCGTCTTGTCATGTCTCCGCTCAGCTTCGGAATGGTTACTTGCCATTTTTTAACCATGATTGCGTTCTCCTCTGTAATACAAATGCTCTTGCATGGTGTATAGTATACTGAAATTTGTTGAAAATGTCAACATTTACCGGTTAATTTCTATAAGAAAAAGTCCAAAAATTGTGCAATAATTCCCCATTCAACATACGGGCATAGGATAGTTCCTTCTGAAAGCCAAATTTTTCGTGGAAAGCCACAGAAGGGGCATTGGATTTATCCACATGAGAGTAGATTTTCGTGCCCGCAGGTAAGGTCTGCAGGGTCTGCCCCAATAGCATGGAGGCATACCCTTTTCTGCGCGCAGATGGGGCTGTGGTCAGCCCGGTCAGCAAATAGCCATCTTCATAAGGCTCCATGCGAAGTGCCGCATGGTAATTCTCCCAAACCGCACAGAATGCCTTTTCCTTTTGGAAAAACACCCGGGTCATATATGCATAAAAATCTTGCTCCGCCTGGAACAGCGCCTCATGGAAAGGCAGCCGAGGATACTCTGCCTCGGCTGCTGCCTTAATATCATCGGAATAAACATCCATCAAGGGGCTGTACTTCAGCCCGGAGCCGTCACGATGGATCACAAGCATTCCCCTACCTCCAAATCAAAGGACTTCTCCCAAAATGGACTTGGTGGCATAAGCATTCAGACTCATATCTGCCACATTGCCGGCCTTGTACTCATAATAAGCTTGCGAACCGATCATGGCCGCATTGTCACCGCACAGGGACAGGGGCGGCATATGCACCTTGACGCCCAATTCCTCCATGCTCCGCAGCATACCTGCCCGGATCCGGGAATTGGCTGCCACACCGCCGGCAACGGCCACATTTTCATAGCCGGTCTGCTTGACTGCCATCACCATACGGGGAATCAGCGTATCGGACACTGCCGCAGAAAAGCCCGCGCAAAGGCTGGGAATATCCAGCTCCTCCCCTACCTGCTCGGCATGGTGGATCAGATTCAGTGCTGCGGTTTTTAAGCCGGAAAAGCTCATATCGTAGGGATTCTCTCCCGCACGGGCACGGGGCAGCTGGTAGCGATTCTCGTCACCACCTGCGGACATTTTATCCAAAGCCGCACCGCCGGGGTACGGCATACCCAACACCCGGGCAACCTTATCGAAGCACTCGCCTGCGGCGTCGTCCAGGGTCGTTCCCAGAATGGACATATCCGTATAATCCTTCACATCCACGATCATGGTATGACCGCCGGAAACCACCAGGCACAAGAAGGGCGGCTTTAGTTCGGGACAGGCAATATAGTTTGCTGCAATATGCCCACGGATATGGTGAACAGGGATCAGCGGCTTATTCATGGCCAAAGCGGCCGCTTTGGCAAAGTTGACACCAACCAGCACCGCACCGATCAGACCGGGGGCATAGGTTACGGCTACCGCATCGATTTCCTCCCGGGTCACACCGGCCGTTTCCAAGGCCTGGTCAGCCAGGCCGTAAATGGCCTCAATATGCTTTCGGGATGCGATCTCCGGCACCACACCGCCATAAATGCGGTGCAGCTCTACCTGGGAAGCGATACAGTCTGTCAATACAGTTCTTCCGTCCTCCACAATGGCAACCGCGGTTTCATCGCAGGAGGATTCAATGGCCATGATCTTCAAACTGTCCACTCCTTTCGCATAATCAGTGCATCTTCTTTGGGTTTGAAATAATAGTTGGGGCGTCTGCCCACCTGCCGGAAGCCCAGCTTTTCGTACAGGGCAATGGCAGGGGCGTTGGAAGCACGAACCTCCAGCAAAAGAATGTGTGCTCCCTGCTGACTTAAACGCTCCACAAGGGCATCCACAAGCTGCTGCCCCAATCCCTGGCGGCGGTACTCCTCACGGACTGCCAGATTCATCATATCCGCCTCGCCCAGCACCGTCTGAGAACCCACATAGCCTACCACTCGGCCGTCTTTTACGGCAACCAGCCACAGCGACAGATGGTTATTCAGTTCATACAGGAAAGCATTTTCGCTCCAAGGGTCGGAAAAGTACAGCTTTTCCATTTCCACTATGCCAGCAATATGGCTTTCATTCATTTGTACAATTTCCATCATTTCGCCTCATACCAGCTCTTGCCCCATTTGGCTTCCGCCAGCAAGGGAATGGACAGACTGGCTACCTGCTGCATTTGCTCACTTACCAGCTGTGCCACCTGGGGGGCAATTTCCTCCGGGCATTCCACGATCAGTTCGTCGTGTACCTGCAGGATCAGCTTTGCCTGGGGGAACTCCCTTTCCAGGGACTGATCCACACAGATCATAGCCAGCTTGATCAGATCTGCAGCCGTGCCTTGAATGGGTGTGTTCAGCGCCATACGCTCTGCGCCCTGGCGGACATTGAAATTACTGCTGGAAAGCTCCGGGATATATCTGCGGCGGCCGTACAGGGTCTTGGTATAGCCCAATTCCCGGGCATCTGCCACCACCTGCTTCATATAGGCGCCTACGCCATGATAATTACGCAGATAGCTGTCAATATAGTCCTTGGCTTCATACCGGCTGACACCGATATCTTCTGCCAAAGAGAACTCGGAAATGCCGTAAACGATACCGAAGTTTACCGCCTTGGCATGGCGGCGCTGCAGAGCCGTTACGCTCTCCATAGGCACGCCAAACACCTGGGAAGCGGTGGCGGTGTGGATATCCAGGCCACTGCGGAAAGCTTCCTGCATGGTGGCATCCTGTGCCACATGGGCAAGCACACGCAGCTCGATCTGACTATAGTCCGCATCCACCAGCACGCAGCCGTCCTTGGGGATAAACATCTTACGAATCTCTGCACCCAGGTCTGTACGCACAGGGATATTCTGCAAATTGGGCTCTATAGAAGACAAGCGGCCTGTGGCTGTCACCAGGTTTTGGAAGGTAGTGTGGATCCTGCCGTCGGCCTGGATGACCTTTACCAAACCCTCCGCATAGGTGGAATTGAGCTTGGTCAGCATCCGGTAGTCCATAATTGCAGGGATAATAGGATGCTTGTCCTTCAGCTTTTCCAGCACATCTGCATTGGTGGAATAGCCGGTCTTGGTTTTCTTCAGCGGAGGCAGCCCCAGGGTTTCAAACAACAGCTGTCCCAGCTGTTTGGTAGAATTGATGTTAAAGGCTTCGCCGGAATAGGAGAAGATCAAGCTTTCGCAATCGGCGATCCGCTCAGTCAGCATCTGACCGAAGCGGCGCAGCTGCTCCTCGTCAATGGCAACGCCCTGGCGCTCCATGCGGTATAGCACGCCGCACAGGGGCAGTTCGATCTCGTAGTAGAGCTTATCCATTTCCTGGCGCTTCAGTTCTTCTTCCAGTACCGGCCGCAGATGCCACAGGGCTTCTGCGCAGGCAGCTGCATCTCCATCCTCCACGGAAATGCCCAAAAAGCTGGTGGCCAGCTTGGATACGGGGTATTCCGATTGAGAAGGGTTCAGATCATAGGCAGCCAGTGCCGTATCGAATACATAATTGTCCACACACATACCGGAGTCCTGCAAATTGTGCATGGTGGTTTTGATATCATGCCCAATGACATTTTCCAGTTGGACATTGCCCGCCATCTGGGCTTCCAGCGGTGTCAGTGCGCAAACGCCCTGCTCCCAGGCAAAACCCACAGAGCCATCCTCCCCCACATAAATTGCGCAGGTGTCCAGCTTTTCGGGTAAGCAATCCGCCTTGGGCAGCGCCTTTACGGAAGTCTCCTTTTGGGGGGTATCCACCACTGTGCCACGCAGACCGTATTTGTCGATCAGCTTAATAAACTCCAGCTTAACGAATAATTCGTACAAAGCAGGCTTATTGTATGGCTGCAAAAGCGCATCCTGGGGGGCAAAATCAATGGGTGCTTCCTGGCAGATAGTTGCCAGATCATAGGAAAAATAGGCGCTTTCCTTGCCGGTTTCCAGCTTTTCCCGCAGCTTGGGACGGATGGATGCGTCCTCCAAGTTGTTGTAGACACCATCCAGGCTGCCAAATTTCACCAGCAGCTCCGTGGCCGTCTTGGGGCCTACGCCTGCAACACCGGGAATATTATCAGAGGCATCACCCATTAGCGCCTTCAAGTCTACCATTTTCTTGGGCTCAAAGCCGTATTCCTCCCGGAATTTTGCCTCGTCGTATACGGTGGCAGTGGTCTGTCCCATGCGGGAGATCACCAGCTTGACCTTCACATGGTCGTCGATCAGTTGCAGACTGTCCTTATCGCCGGTGACGATGACACATTCCCAGCCGTTATTGCCGCAGATCTTGCCCACAGTACCGATCACATCGTCGGCTTCCCAGCCCTGGCACTCGTAAATGGGAATGTGCATGGCCTGCAAAACCTGTTTCATCACAGGCATCTGCATGGCCAGCTCCTCGGGCATACCGTGCCGGGTGGCCTTATAGCCCTCGTACTTCAGATGGCGGAAAGTAGGGCCATGGAGGTCAAAGGCAACACAGACGGCGTCCGGCTGCTCTTCCCGCTCCATCTTATCCAGAATATTCAAAAAACCATAAATGGCATTGGTATAAAGCCCCTCCCGGGTGGTAAGGGGCTTTACTCCATAATAAGCACGATTGATGACGGAATTACCGTCAAGGATCATTAGCTTCATACTTTTCTCCACTTGGTGCCCTGGGGAGTGTCGATGATCTCGATACCACGCTCTTTCAGTTCGTCGCGGATGCGATCCGCCTCAGCAAAGTTCTTTGCTTTTTTAGCCTCGGTTCTGGCTGCTACCAGTGCGTCAATCTCAGGATCGGCAGAGGCCGCGGCTTCTTCTGTTTCCTTGCGGCGCAGCCTCTGGGCCGCCTCCAGCAGGTTCAGACTCAGCACCTGGTCAAAATCCTTCAGCGCAGCCAGCTTAGTGGCATCGGTGGTCTTGGCCTTCAGCACATCGTAGACCGCAGTCACCGCAACGGCGGTATTCAGGTCGGCATTCAGCGCATTGGCAAAGCGCTCCTGCAAACTCTTCAACACCTCTTGATCCACATCGTTGCCGTCTTTCAAAGCAGCGATCTTGGCGATCAGCTTTTCATAGGCAAGTGCTGCATTATCCAGGTTTTCCCAGCTGAATACCAGGTTACGGCGATAATGGCTCTGCAGGCAGAACAGGCGGTAGGCCATGGGGTCATAGCCCTTTTGCTCCAGCAGGCTGACAGTCAAAAACTCACCCTTGGATTTACTCATTTTGCCGGTATCCGTGTTCAGATGGTGCACATGGAACCAGTAATTGCACCACTTATGACCCAGGTAGCTTTCGGACTGAGCGATCTCATTGGTGTGGTGCGGGAAGGCGTTGTCGATACCGCCGCAGTGGATATCCAGATCACCGCCCAAATGCTTCAGGGAGATACCGGAGCACTCAATATGCCAGCCGGGATAGCCCACGCCCCAGGGAGAATCCCATTTCAGGGCCTGGTCCTCAAACTTACTCTTGGTAAACCACAGCACAAAATCGTTCTTGTTGCGCTTGTTGGTGCCCTCCTCCACGCCCTCTCGGACGCCGATGGCCAGATCCTCCTCGTCGTGGTCATTGAACACATAGTAGCGCTCCAGCTTGGAGGTATCAAAATACACATTGCCGCCGGCAACATAGGCAAAGCCCTTTTCCAGCAGGCCTTCCACGATCTGAATAAACTCCGGGATACAACCGGTAGCAGGCTCAATGACCTCCGGCTTTTTAATGTTCAGCTTGTCGCAATCGGCAAAGAATGCGTCCGTGTAGAACTTCGCGATCTCCATAACGGATTTGTTTTCACGCTTTGCGCCCTTGAGCATCTTATCCTCACCGGTGTCCGCATCGGATGCCAGGTGGCCCACATCGGTGATGTTCATAACGCGCTTAACGGGATAGCCCATGTAGCGCAGGCTCTTTTCCAGCACATCCTCCATGATGTAGGTACGCAGATTGCCGATATGGGCATAGTGGTACACAGTAGGGCCACAGGTGTACATCTTCACCAGATCGGGAGAATTGGGCGTAAACAGTTCTTTCTTGTGGGTAGCAGAATTGTACAGATACATAGTCATTCCTCCATAAAAAAATCCTCTTGCGCCGAAGCACAAGAGGCGGGTCATATAAACTCGCGGTTCCACTCTCATTTATCACTTTTACCGTACTCGCTCCCGGACGCACTTTCGCAGCCCCGACACCACCCGGGCTTCCAGCCAACGACCCGGACTCTCTGAAGGATTGGTACTGTTACTCTTTCCGTTCACAGCGATATTCAGTTGCGGATATTTTACCATTTACGCCCCATCTTTGTCAAGGGAGTTTGGCAGAATAATGTTGCCTGAACGGACAAACTATGATATAGTAGACAAAAAGAGACAGCAAAGGAGATATCCCATGAAAAAATATATTCCGATCCTGTTGATCCTGGCCATGCTCATGGCCGGCTGCAGCAATTCCGGCAAAAAAAACGCCACCCCCACAGAAACCACATTGTCCACCGTGCCCTCAGAAAGCACTGAGCCTGTTGTTCAGCCCGTGATCGTTCAGCAGGATATGACTGCCGTGGCATTGCCCATGACCGAGCAGACCCTCACCGCCCAGGATGGCACAGAGCTGTTCACCTATCAGGAGCAATCCATGAGCTTGGTGCTGCCCGACCCGGATGTGGCAGATAAGATCATTATTGATTTCTTCACCCGCCAGGACAGCTACCGCCAGGCAGCGGAAGATATTAAGGCCATGGCCGAAACAAAGGAATCTGAATATGCCTATTTCTACAGTGCATTGTATTCCCCTGCCCGTATCGACATGAATGTGCTGAGCCTGTCGGGCACCATCATCAGCTACTCCGGCGGTGTACACTCCAATTATTCCTGCATTTTTGCCAACTATGACATGGTCACCGGCGACGTGCTGACTCTGGGCAGCATTCTGACCCATGAGGACAAGGCCGATGATCTGGGCGAGCTGGTCATTGAAGCCATCGCCTCCGTGCCCAAGGAAACCGGCATTTGGGACGGCTACGAGTCCACCATTCGCAACCGCTTTGCCGGAAACATCAGCGATGACCAGGCATGGTTCTTCGACAATAACGGCTTGAGCTTCAGCTTCCCTCCCTATGAGCTTGCTCCCTTTGCGTCCGGTATTATTACCGTAACCGTTCCTTATCAGAAGCTGGTTGGTATTATTGAAGACGCATTCTTCCCCGTTGAGCAGGCCAATGCGGTGGGCACTGTGAACGCTGCCCTCTTTGAGGAAGCCAACACTACGGATTTCAGCCAGATCGCTGAGCTGGTCATGGATGAAAATGCTCCCATGGTGCTTCTGTACACAGACAGCGCTGTGACCGATGTGACCATCGAGGTGGATTGGCAGTACACCACTTTCGCCACCACCGCTTTGACCCCCGGCGATGCCATCATGCTGCAGGCAGACCTGGATGGACACACCGTAATGCTCCACTACCGCAGCGGTGAGGAAATGGTCAGCCGCTATATTCAGTATTCCGGCGGCGTTGTAAACCTGCTGGAGGATGCCCCCGAATAAGTCAAATCGCCCTGTCAAACGACAGGGCGATTCTTCATTTCAGTTTCTTTTGCAGAGTAGTCAAAACCCGATCCAGTAAAAACAGGCACAGGTTTCCTAAAAGCAGGGTGATGGCTGTGAGCCAGAATCCCAGTTGGCGGAACTCCGTGACCACCCGGTCAATTCCCAACAGGTAGATCAGAACCGTGTACGCCAGGAAGATCATGGCATTGAACAGCAGCAGCTTCCACAGCCAGCGAAGGGGCAGCCTGTCAATTTTCGGCTTGACAATGGGATAGTACCCCAAAAAGGCAAACACAACGGCGGCTTCCTTATCCGGAGCAATAAGCAGACACAGCAGCATGACCGCACTGTACCACGCCCAGGCGATCCGTCTGCCGCAAAGAAGTAAAACAAAGGTCAGCAGCATCATGCAAAGCACCGGGCAGACATAAGTGGCAATGGGGATCAGTCCCCCAAGGCACATGATTACCAGCGCCAGTGCCGCCAGCATGCCACCCAGGGCAATTGACTTGGCTTGGTTATTTCTCATAACAACCGTCCTTTAAATCATAATACAGATCTATTATATATACCCATGAGAAAGAATGCAAATCCTTTTCATTGACACTGGCGTAGATTTAGGATATTATTAGAAGGATACAAAGGAGGTATTTTTATGGAATTAACGATTGGATTAAAAGGTCAGGCTGCTACTCTGGTAGAGCGGGAAGACACCGCCCAGGAGGTAGGCTCCGGCAGCCTGTTGGTATATGCTACTCCCTGTATGGTCGCACTGATGGAAGGTGCTGCCTGCGATGCGATTGCCCAGCATCTGCCTGAGGACAAGACCTCTGTGGGCACCATGCTGAATATTTCCCACCTGTCTGCCACCCCCGTGGGTCTGGAGGTTCGCGCAGAAGCGGAACTGACCGCCGTGGAGGGCAACAAGCTTACCTTCAAGGTCAGTGCCTATGACGAGGCTGGTCTCATCGGAGAAGGCACCCACGAGCGTTTTATCGTCAGCAGCCAGCGCTTTTTGGATAAGACCTATAGCAAGCTGTAACTATGACAAATCTTCTGATCAAGCTGTTCATAAAAAACAATGGCGGTTTTCACACCAGCACTGTGCGTGCCTCCGTGGGCAAATTGGCCGGCCTTGTAGGAATCCTGTGTAATCTTTTCCTGTTTGGGGGCAAACTGGTACTGGGTATTCTGTGCGGCTCTGTATCCATGACCGCCGATGCTCTGAACAATCTGTCTGATGCCGCATCTTCCATTGTGACACTGTTGGGTTTTCAGCTGGCCAAACGGCCTGCGGACAAGGATCACCCCTACGGCCATGGCCGATACGAATATCTGGCCGGGCTTGCGGTTTCCGTTCTGATCCTGTTCATCGGCTATGAGCTGATGAAGACTTCCATTATCCGCATCATTACCCCTGCCGATGCCACATATTCCAAACTGGCGCTGATCCTACTGGGCGTTTCTATGCTGATCAAGCTGTGGATGTGTCTGTTTTTCCGCAAGCTGGGAAAACTGATCGGCTCCACCACCCTGTATGCGGCTTCTGCGGATAGCCGCAACGATGTACTTGCCACCGGCGCCGTTTTGGTGGGCTGTGTAGTGGAAGCCTTTTGGGATATTCAAATTGACGGCTATATGGGTCTTGCGGTTGCCTTATTCATTCTTTATTCGGGAATCTGCTCTGCCAAGGAGACCGCCTCTCCCCTTTTGGGCGCCCAGACTGACGAGAAGATGAGCCGTCAGCTCTCGGAAATGATCCTGTCTCACGATAAGATCATCGGCATCCATGATCTGCTGATCCACGATTACGGCCCCGGACAGTGCTACGCTTCCGTCCATGCGGAGCTGAGCGCTCAGTACGATCCCATGGTCTGCCACGATATCATTGACCACATTGAAAACGAGGCTATGCGCACACTGAACATTCAGCTGGTGATCCATTTTGACCCGGTGTCGGTGGATGATAACGAGCGTGTGCAGGTGCAGCAGATCGTCACCGATACCATAAACCGTATCGACACTACCCTATCCGTTCACGATCTGCGGATAGACAGAAAAACACACCCACACACCGTTTGCTTTGACCTGGCAGTTCCCTATCATATGGACGGTGCAGCTGCCCAGGAGCAAGTACGCCAAGCCTTGCGCCAACAGCTGGGCAAATACGAAATTCAGATACAGGTAGACCGTACCTGAACCAGGAAGGATGTTTGATCCGTGCGAAATCTCTTATCCATTGTGATCCCCGCATATAACGAAGAAGCCAATATTGCGAACACTGCAAAGACTGTTCTGGCCATTGCCGACCAGGCGCAGATTCCCTGCGAAATTGTCTTTGTCAGTGATGGCTCCAAGGATGCCACTTTTGAGAGAATCCAACAGGAAGCCCAGGCAGACCGTCGGGTACGCGGCATAGAATTCAGCCGTAATTTCGGCAAAGAAGCCGCCATTCTGGCAGGCCTTGCCACCGGCAAGGGCGATTGCTTCGTGGTGATGGATTGTGATCTGCAGCACCCGCCTCAGACCATTGTGGAAATGTACCGTCTTTGGAAGGAGGGCTACCAGGTCATTGAGGGTGTAAAAAGCAGCCGTGGAAAGGAATCCTGGATCCACAGAAAGTTCTCCAATATGTTCTACGGCATTCTGACCAAGCTTACCGGCTACAACATGCATAACACCAGCGATTTCAAGCTGATCGACCGGAAGGTGGCGGAGATTCTGCTGAATATGCCGGAAAGAAAAACCTTCTTCCGTGCGCTCACCTTCTGGACCGGCTTTAAAGGTTGCCAGGTGGAATATGATGTTGCCCAGCGCACTGCCGGAGAAACCAAATGGTCTTCCGGTGCGCTGATCCGCTATGCGGTCACCAATATTATTTCCTTCAGCTCCAGCCCCTTGAATATCGTCACCTACATCGGTGTGATATCCCTGTTTGTCAGCTTTATTCTAAGCATTCAAACCCTGGTGCGGTGGATCTGCGGCAGCGCTATTGAGGGTTTTACCACGGTCATTTTGCTCATACTGATCATCGGCGGCTGCATTTTGATTGGTCTGGGTCTGATCGGACAGTATATTGCTGCAATTTACGAAGAAATCAAGCATCGTCCCCGGTATATCATCAACAAGGACACCTGTGGAGGCGATACCGGTGAAAGAAGATAACCAGGATATTTTCGACAGGATCATGGGTCTGCCCGGTCTGCGAAAGCTGTATCCCCTATATCAAAAACACAAAGCGGTACTACTGTACCTCTTTTTCGGAGGACTGACCACACTGATCAGCATCGGCTCTTTCATTGCGTTTGACACCGTGCTGGACATCCATCCCCTGCTGGCCAATATCCTTTCCTGGGTCTGTGCGGTCAGCTTCGCCTATGTGACCAACCGAATTTGGGTATTCTCCTCAAAGGCAACCGGAAAAGCCGCTGTACAAGAAGGCATTTCCTTTGTCAGCGGCAGATTGCTGACCTTAGGTTTTGAGGAACTCATACTGCTGGTATTTGTGCAGCTTCTAGCGCTAAACAGCACCTTGATCAAAGTTTTGGCACAGCTGGGTGTATTGATCCTAAACTATGTGATATCAAAGCTTTTTGTATTCAAAAAATAAAAGATGGCGTGTTGCGAAAATGCAACACGCCATTTATTTTATATTTCTTGTCTGCCTTCCAGGGCGCGGGACAGGGTCACCTCGTCGGCATATTCCAGCTGACTGCCCACGGGCACGCCATAGGCCAAACGGGTCACCTTGATCTCCATAGGCCGCAAAAGCCTGGAAATGTACATGGCCGTGGCCTCACCCTCTGTATCCGGGTTGGTAGCCATAATGACCTCACGGATCTGGCCGGTAGCCACTCTTTGCAGCAATTCTTTAATGCGGATATCGTCCTGGGTCACATGGTTCAGCGGCGAGATCACGCCGTGAAGCACATGGTACACACCGGAAAACTCCCGGCTGCGCTCCATGGCGATCACATCCTTGGGATCTGCAACCACACAGATCAGTCCCCGGTCACGCAAATCATCACTGCAAATGGGGCAGATCTCCCGGTCAGTCAGATTCTGACACACAGGGCAGGTATGCACAGATTTTTTTGCCGTCAAGATGGCATCGGCAAAGGCCTGGGCCTCATCATCGGGCAAGCCAAGCACATAAAAAGCCAGCCGCTGAGCGGTTTTGCCGCCAATACCGGGCAATCTGCCGAACTGATCCGCCAGTTCCTGCAATGCTGCGGGAAAATACTGCATGATGCCTCCTTAGAACAAGCCGCCCAGGTTCAGACCGCCGGTCAGACGGGACATATTGTTGGCAGAATCGGTGTCAGCAGCACGCATGGCCTCATTGACAGCAGCAATGACCATATCCTGCAGCATTTCCACATCATCGGGATCCACAGCCTCGGGCTTGATCTCCAGATTCATAACCTCATGCTTACCATTGACAGTAGCCGTTACCATGCCGCCGCCCACAGTAGCGCTGTATGTTTTGTTCTCCATCTCTTCCTGCATACGCAGCATCTCCTGCTGCATCTTCTGTGCCTGCTTCATCATAGCAGCCTGGTTCATACCACCGGGCATACCCCGGAATCCACCTTTTGCCATTTTGATCGTCTCCTTATCTGTTAGTCGTTTTTAATCGTCACAATATCGGAATGGGATCTGCCGAAATCAAGCAATCTTTCCATCTGCTCATTCTTCTGTACACCAGAGGCCTGATCGGTAGCCACTGTGGCCACCTTTTTGCCCAGCATGGCAGATGCCTTTGCAGACACCAGCTGCAGGGTCTCCGGCTTGTTCACCATTTCCATGGCAAACTGATTGGTACAAAGCAGCACCAGTCTATTACCCTGCAAATAGCCCTTCACAGGGGCATTGGGCGTAGGTGCAAAGAACGCAGACAGGGGCGGCTTCAGCTCTCTTCTGAGTTGTGTCACCAAATCCACCCAAAAGCCTTCCGGTGCTTCGTTCACAAGGGTTGGGGGTGCTTCCTCTTCCCCGGGAACAGGGGGGATATCCGCATCCGTAAACATGGGAGGCTGCTCCTCCTCATCTGCTGCAGCAGGGGCTACCTTGACGGTAAATGCGCCGGTACGAAGCTGATCCTCCACCCGGGTCAACCGGGCATTGATGGCCTCAGGCTTCAGGCACAGGGCAGGACGGCACAAATTCACCAGCAGCAATTCCACATCCAGTCGTCTGCCGGCGCTCTTGGAGAAGCCCGCAGCGGTCTGGTGGATCAAATTCATGATGCGCACCAGCTCACCATCGGAGAATCGCTGCGCCAGGGTCTGTACCTCCTCGTCGGAAGCCACACCGGACAGCATACTAATCCCCTCCTTGGGCGCAGTACGAATCACCATCAAATCACGGGTCAAGCAAGTCAGTTCATCCAGCAGCGCACCCATGTCCTTGCCCTCCGCATAATAGCGGTTCAGCAGTGACAAGGCGCCGTTGGCGTTCTGATCTGCCACGCAGGTCAGCAGCTTACCACATTCCTGCACACCGGCAATTCCCAGGCAGGCATAGACCCGCTGTGCGGTCAGCTCGCCGGTGGTGGAAGATGCACACTGATCCAGCAGGCTCAAGCCGTCACGCATACCGCCGTCAGCCATTCTTGCCAGCACTCTTGCGGCAGAATCATCCAGGTCAATGTTTTCCTGGTATGCCACATACTGTAATCTGGCGGCGATATCCTCCTGGCTGATCCGCCGGAAGGAAAAACGCTGGCAGCGGGACAGAATGGTAGCGGGAACTTTATGCAATTCTGTGGTTGCCAAAATAAACAGCAAATGCTCCGGCGGCTCTTCAATGATCTTCAAAAGCGCATTAAATGCGGAAATTGACAGCATATGCACCTCATCAATGATGTACACACGCATTTTTACCTGAGAAGGGGTATAAATGGCATCGTCCCGAAGATCCCGCACATTGTCAACGCCGTTGTTGGAAGCAGCGTCAATTTCCAGCACATCCATGCAAGCGCCGGAATCAATGGACAGGCAGGCCTTGCAGCAATTACAGGGATTGCCGTCCTGGGGATTTTCACAGTTGACGGCCTTGGCCAAAATCTTGGCACTACTGGTCTTGCCGGTACCACGGGAGCCTGTGAACAAATAAGCATGGCTCAGCTTGCCGCTTTGCAGCTGGGTTTTTAAGGTTTGTGTGACCGCCAGCTGACCTACCACATCGTCAAAGGTCTGCGGTCTATATTTACGGTATAAAGCTTGATACATTTGCTCACTCCTCTCCCAGTGTTTCTAAATAAAAAAGTCCGGCTTATAACAAGATCGCACACCCACATTTGAACAAGCAGAATGCCCGGCCTCCATGCAGCCAGCTCCGGAACGGCAGCCTCGCGGCACACGGGAAAATCCGCTTAATGCTGCTTGGTTCCCCACCTGACATGGTTCACGGGATCCCGTTGCGCAAGACCG
>JAZNHQ010000066.1:0-10432 GCA_045577035.1 Faecousia sp.
ATGATCCTGAGGCACTAATGCCTCTAGATCTACAATTATTGCTTCACTTCTTGCGTCTTTTCTCCATTGTTCCATAAAAACACCCCCGTTTTTTTATTATACCAGAAACGGGGGCGTTTTGGAAGTTTTTTGACAGACTGACCTACCCTTATTTGATACAATCGTATCAAATAAGGGTAGGTATTTATATTCCGCTTGCCTTTTGAACAATTAGTGATTATAATGATTGTGAACATTGTGGCATAAAAGAAGCAGCGAAATATATGAGATGCCGCAATTTTTCAATTGCATATGGTATTTTAAAAGAGAAGAATGTCCCTATTTCCTCAACCGTAACACCGCCGGTACGCAGCTTTCTTCCTTGGACTGGTACTAAAATAGAAACTAAAAACCGTGGAACAGAGAGCACAGGCAGATGCTTATGTGCCTCCTAGCAGCTTGCAACAGACCAATTTCTGGAACCTGTTCCTGTACATCCAAGTAAACAAGACGGAGAATCCCAAATCCTCATCAGGATTCTCTACGCACAGCATCCTCCGTCACCACCTACGGCGGTGGTGGAGGAAAATTCTAAGAAAGGGCTGTAAACTATGAAAAAAATCATTTCTCTTTTGTTGTGTATCCTAATACTTTATGGCATCCTGGCTATGCCGGTTTCCGCCCTCAGTTACTATGTATCCTATTATGAAGAGGCTATTTATGCAGGCGGTGTGGTAGATCTGTATGCCTACCCCAGTGTGGGGGATACGGAAGACTACTCCTATCAGTGGCAGTACGATGCCGGAATCGGTGATGGACATTGGTATGACGTCGAGGAAAATGGCAGCTACGCCGGCACCAAAACCAACCATCTGCGTCTGTATACCTCCACCGGCAATTATGATGGTTGGGAGGAGATACCCTTCCAGTGTGTGGTCACCGCCTCTGATGGTACAGTGCGCCATACCGACAACATCTATATGTACATCTATCCCACGGACAAGCTGATCCCCAATATGAAAAACTGGGGCTACGGACTGTATACCCCCAGCATCACGAATGCTACCGATCTGTACACAAAGGATGATGTGAACTATACTGCCTCGACCTGTGCCGGCACAAACTTAAAAATAATTTGCGGCAGCAAACCCGTGGATGACAAACCAATTCTGTGCAAGTCTGAGGTGGCGCTGACGACGGAGATTCATATCACAGAAAACGGAAAAACCACCGTCAGCGGCAATTATACATCCTATATTCCCTATACTGTGGGAAAAACTCAGGTGCAGATCAAGGAAAAACTGACCATTGGTGGGCATGACCTTGGATATTTCGACGCAAAGACCATTGACATCACTGTAGCCAAACCCCAGGTGATCGGTACCGGTACAGCCAAATCTGATTGCTCGCTGCTGCGTTACACCTACAATGAATCGCAAAAACTTACCTCTATTCCTAAGGGCACATCTTTGGAAATTGTGGGAGAAGAAGGCGGCTATTACCAGGTGTATTATAACGGCTATGTGGGTTATGTGGGAAAAACGCTGTTGAACTTCGGTGCTACAGCTACTGGCAAACTGATCACCAATGTGGATGTGACCATACCCAAACCCGTAGCAGGTCAAACGCCTGCCGGCACCTGCACCATCCATACGACTGGCTGTGAACTCTACAAGACAGACCCCGTCACCTGGACAGATGCATCCGGAAAGTTTATGAAGTCTACAGACAAATTCCAGGAAGGTCAAAAATATACTGTATCTATTTGGGTGGCAGCCAAATCCGGTTATGAATTTCAGACGGATGCGTACGGTAAACCAAAACTCACCGGCGCTATCAATGGTGATCTGCCACCGTTTATCAACAAAGCTTATGAACAAGACCCCAAAGAGGTAATTGCACTTACCTACACCTTTGCCGGTGCGCAAAAAGCACCAGAAACCACAGAAACGCCACAACCAACGCCCCCGACAGAGCCTGCCCACACCCACACCCCCTCCGGCTGGCGCACCACAGGCGCTTATCACTATAAGGCCTGTACCACCTGCGGTGACTTCCTGGAGCAGGAAGACCACAAGGGTGGCATTGCTACCTGCAGTGCAAAGGGAAAATGCACTGTTTGCGGCTACGCGTACATAGAAGAAAACGAGAACCATAATCCTGACACCTCCAAGTGGACGGCTTGCGGCAATCTGTACCATGCCCATTTGTGTAAGGTCTGCGGCGCACACTGCGATCCCCAGGATCACGTAGCCGGACCTGTGGGTACACCTGACGCTGCAGTGGTATGTAAGGACTGCGGCTATATCATCACACCTGCAAAGAATCATACGCACAATTTAACAAAGGTTGCTAAGAAAGACCCCACCTGCACCGAGCCGGGCAGCTCAGAATATTACTCCTGCGACGGCTGCTCTGATCTTTTTGCAGACAACGAAGGCAAGACCAAAATCACCGATACGGTGATCGCTCCCCTGGGGCACAAGATGTCCGAGGATTGGAATTTTGATACAACGAACCACTGGCGCATCTGCACTGTGTGTAATACGGTTCTTACAGAAACACAGATGGCCCACGAGATCACCGGCGAAAAATGCACCACCTGTAGCTATGATAGCACAACTCCCGTAACGGATCCCGGCAAAGAACCCGGAACCGACCCCACCGATACAACACCTGCGTGCACGAATCCGCAATCGCCGGATCAAGGCAACGACGGCACTCCCTCGTGGGTGCTGCTGCTGATCGCGCTGATTGCTGTAGCCGTTGGTATCGGCGGTGGTGTACTGATCCTCAGCAAAAAGAAAAAAGAGTGATTTTCTATGAAAAGATTGCTTTCTGTGATTGCTTGTCTGCTTCTTTTTTGCACCTTGGTTATACCGGTACTGGCTGCGCCGGAGGCACCGCAGATCCTGCGAATACCACATGGGAGGCCACGGAGGCGCCCATAAAGGATCAGGAAAAAGAACCCCCAAACAGCCAGGATAAACAGGATGATGTTTTCCCTTGGTGGGGTTATGCGGTCATCATCCTGGGTGGCACTACTGCCGGAATTGGCATTGCATTGATATTGATCAAGCGAAAGAAAAAATCATAACAGGAAAAGCGGAACTATCCACAAAAACGCTTATTTAGCAAATGCAACGCTGGGCGAAACTGCGTTGCATTGTATCAAAATGTGTAGTATATGCCAAATAACGGGATACCCAAATCGGGTATCCCGTTAATTTCTTTCCCAGTGACGCCGCAAACGATTTGATCAGCGGTTCATCCTGACGGTATTTCTCAGAAAACCTCCGGTTGCCACCGGAAACCGTAGCGGACGGCAAACTCTGACCAAAGAATGCCTTCCGTATTTTCCAAATATTCCGGGCAGTGAATGGTCAGACTCTCCGTACAGCCGGAAAATGCCTCTTGCGCAATCAGAACATCCTCGTGCAAATACAACTGCTCCAAGGGATATCCGCCAAAGGCATTGCCCCACACGAAACGCACATTATAACCCAAATCAATGGCTCGGGCGTTGGTGCCGGCAAAGGCGCCATCCGCAACCACGGTCACCAGCGCGTTTGTGTCATTATTCACAAAGGTAGGTACCCGGTATATGCCATCGGCAGGTGTTCCTTCCACCCGGATCAGCACATAATAATGATCCAAAGACACCGCCGCAGGGTGATCCTGCTTGGTGGCGGGGCGGAATATGTAACGCACACCGTCTACCGTTTGGGTAAGTGTGGATGATTGCTCCGTAACCACCGGTTGAGAAGGCTCAGCAGTTTCCTCCGGGACCTGTGTGTTGGGATCAATCAACAGAAACAGCAGCACGCCTAAAAGCAGAACGCAAAGCAGCACCAAAGGCCACCGGGGAAGCTTGCGTTCCGATGGCAGGATCTGTTCTTTTTCCTCTAAAGAGGTCATGCAGTACAGGCAGAAACGGGCGTTGTCCTCCAGCGCCGCCTTACATTTCGGACATTCTTTCATACTATCTCCATACCATGCTCATGCGGACATGATTTATTGCTGCGTATTTTATATCATGATATGGAGAAAAATGCAATAAAGTCAGCGAAAATCCATCTTTCCGAAGCAAAAAGCGGTGGGATAATACCCCAATGTCATTAAGACAATATGTAATGACATTGGATAATTTCCACCGCTTTTTGGTTTACATAATATTCAAGCTGCCCTACTGGTCGCCGACCCGGATGAGGAATTCGCCGGATTCTTCATCCGGCTACATCTTTACATAGACCCTTTCCATTCGTGGGGAATATCCGCCAGGCCATTTGCATCAATATCAAATCGGTATGTGCTGATTCCATAGCCACCCACGGTAATCACAAACGAGATTTCTTTGTCTGCCTCCAATGCGTCCAATACGGCCTTAAATATCTTATTGCCTCTGGAAACGGCTATTTCTCCGGAATCCGAGAATAAATAATCTGCTTCGTCCTCTGACACAATGCCGTCCACCTTTACCTTGATATTGACATCCCATTCGTCACAGCCAATAAAGCTAGCCTTATAGTCGCCATACTCCAGCAATCGAATACTGAACATATCATAGCTTGCGTGGGCTAAATCCTTCTCCATGAAGAAACAAACTTTCAGATCAGAGCCGGATGTTGCACTATTGCTAAAAGTACCGTTGAATATACCCCGAATATAGCTGTCACTGGTGGGATCGCCAAAATCATCTACATAGAATTCCTCTGTCCAATGTATTTCTTTGGGTGGCTCTGTGAGAATAGGCGCAGTAGTTTCAGGAATCGTTGCGGTCTTACTTGGGGCGAGATCCATTTTTTCAGAATCTATTTTGCCGCATGCGATCATACAGAGACAAAGCGTTAAAGCGAGCACAATAGCAAAAAATTTTTTCATTTTTATTTCCTCCCTGTTTATTTGACATTCAGTAAATGTCAATTTTGTGAGAATTATAACATACAATAAGCAAAATGACAAGCACTAAATGTCAAAAAGTAGGGAATTGTATGTTCATAAATAAAAATAGCGATGGTAAGAATAATGCTTGCGGCAGCCAAGTCGCGGCATTCCGCAAAAAGAAAAATCTATCTCAAAGGGAACTGGCAGATGCGCTGCAAATTGCCGGACTTGATGTTGATAAAAATGCAATCCAGCGTATCGAGTCAGGGAAGCGGTTTGTAACAGATATTGAATTGATCTTCCTGTCTAAGGTGCTGCATGTGACGGTAAACACATTGCTGCAGTTAGAATAAATAAAAAACAGCAGTCTGCCGACTGCTGTTTTTTTTGCATAAGCGCTTCAAATTCACATTTATCGCTCCAAACACTTTGTGTCATTCTGAGGAGCGAAGCGACGGAGAACCCCCTATGGCGATGCGTCTATTTGGGGGATCCTTCGTCGGCAAAAGCCTCCTCAGGATGACAGCGTAATTGTAAGATAAATTGAAATTTGTAATCTGGTTTACATAATATTTAAGCTGCCCTGCTGGTCGCCGACCCGGATGAGGAATTCGCCGGGTTCCACCTCCGGCTGCATCTTCTCGTTGATAAAGGCAAAGGCCTCCTGATCCAGGGTAAAGGTCACGGTCTTTTTCTGTCCGGGTTCCAGCCAAATTTTATCCACACCCTTCAGCTGCCGCACAAAGGGAGTGATCCGGCACACGCAGTCGGTCACATACAGCTGCACCACCTCATAGCCTGCCCGCTTGCCTGTGTTCTCCACGGTCACGGACACCTGCACCGGTTCACCGATCTTGGAAGTCTCCGGCACAGTCAGGTCGGCGTAAGTAAAGCTGGTGTAGGACAGACCCTCACCGAAGCCAAAGAGAGGATCCGGGGTCTCGAACACATAGTCGCGGCCGGGGTTATCCTTGCTGCCGCGGACTTTGTAGTAGCCACGGGCAGAGGTCTTATGGTTGTAGAAGGCGGGAATATGGCCTGCGGACCGGGGGAAGGAAATGGGCAATCTGCCGCTGGGGTTATTGTCGCCAAACAGGGTCTCCGCCACTGCGTAACCGCCCTGCTCGCCGGGATACCAGGCCTGCAAAATGGCGGGAATATTCTCCTTTTCCCAACAGATGGCGTAGGGACGACCGGACTCCATGACCAGCACCACAGGCTTGCCGGTGGCGTACACCGCCCGGATCAGCTCATGCTGTCTGCCGGGCAGCTGCAGGGTATGGGAGTCAAAGCCCTCACCGCAGGTCACTGCCACCTTGCCGTCCAGCTCTGCATCGCCCCAGCCGATACCGCCGTAGTAGTTGGAGTTATCGCCCATGACCAGAATGGCCACATCGGCATTTTTCGCAGCCTCCACAGCAGCGTTCAGCTGCTCATCAGAGCCACCGGCGGTGCTGCAGCCCCGGGCAAAGATCACACGGTCCTTACCCAGCCGCTCCTCCAGCGCCTGGCGCAGGGTAACGGTATTCTCAATGGCCTCACGAACGGTGTAGCCGCCCAGCTGGGGGTTATCTGCGTTGGGGCCGATCAGTGCCACCTTGCCGATGGAATCGGACAGGGGCAGCAGGTTATCTTCATTTTTCAGCAGCACCAGGGATTCCCGTGCGGCCTGCCGTGCCAGTTCCAGGGCTGCGGCATTGCGGTTTTGCTCCATGGCTTCTGCGTCGGCGTAGGGATTCTCAAACACGCCCATGGCGAATTTATGGCGCAGTACACGACTGACCGCCAGATCCACCCACTCCATAGGCACCTCGCCGTTTCTGACCTGCTCCTGCAGCTCCGCATTGAAGCCGATAATGCTGGGTGCTTCCACATCCACACCGGCATACAAGGCCATTTTACCGGCCTCGGTTCTGGTGGCAGAAATTTTATGGAATTCATGGAGCATCTTAATGGCGCCGTAGTCAGACACCACCACGCCGGTGAAGCCGAATTCCCCACGCAGCAGATCGGTCAGCAGATACCGGGAGGCATGGACAGGTACGCCATCCCACTCGGAATAGGCGGGCATGATGCCCATAGCCCCACCTTCCATAATGACCTTCTGGAAGGGCACCATCATGACCTCACGGAACTCACGCTCACCGCAGTGGACAGGTGCCAGATTGATGCCGCCCTCAGGGGAGCCGTGGGCAATGTAATGCTTGGGACAGGCGGCCACTCCCTGGGACTGCAGACCCTTTACATAGGCCACACCCAGCCGGGAGGTCAGATAGGGATCTTCGCCGTAGTTTTCTTCCACTCTGCCCCACCGGGGATCCCGGCTTAAGTCCACATTGGGGGCATAGGTCATGGTAAGACCGTTGGCACGGGCCTCCTTGCCGATCTGGGTGGCGATTTTTTCCATCAGTGCAGGATGGAAGGTTGCACCCAAGCCCACGCCCTGAGGGAAGCAGGTGGCGTTTTTATGCATGACGCCGTGGAGGCTCTCACCGTGGAAGGCCACAGGGATGCCCAGACGAGTATTTTCCAGCACCCAATCCTGGATCTCTTTCACCACCTGTGCGGACATGGAACTGGCATTGTAAATCGCACCGATGCGGTGGCGATTATTCTCCAAAACGGACAGATCAAAATGCTCCGCCTGGCATTTCTCAGGGGTGGGACGAATCAGCCGCATTTGGGCAAATTTTTCCTCCAGGGTCATCCGGGACAGCAGATCCGCCACGCGCTCCTCAATACCAAGCGCAGGGTCTTGATAAGGATATTTCATAGGATATTCCTCCCCAAAATCTTGTTTTTGTCAGTATAGCATATCTGCAGGGTAAATGCAATTATCTAACCAAAGTGCAAATGGGTCATCACACGATGACCCATTTGTTTATTCCGGTTTCCAGGTACCGTCATAGGTGACGAACTGGGTTTGGCCGTCTTCCTCCAGCCGTTTTGCCATCAGATAACCATCCGCATGGAAGCTGTAGTTGACGCCGTTCAGCTCTGTCCAGCCGGTGGCCGCCTTGCCGTCGCCGTAGAAATAATACAGCTTGCCCTCCAGCTCCGTCCAGCCGCCGCAATAGAGCTTGCCCGTCTGGTCAAAGCAGTACTTATCACCGTCTATGGTGCGCCAGCCCTGGGCAATCACGCCGTTTCGCAGCAAATAATACACCCCATCATCGGCATTCAGCCAGCCGCAGCGCAAAGCGCCGGTCTGTCCGAAATAACGCATTTTGCCGTTGATCTCCTGCCAGCCGGTGACTGCGGCACCATTTTCGTCCATATAATAGTCGTGTGCCTGGTCGCAGAACCAGCCGGTTCTGGGGCTGCCGTCTTCATAGTAGTACCATTGGCCGTCTATGTAATTCCAGCCCTCCTGGGCAGGGGCTTTTATAATGGACAGCGTCACATTTCTTGCCTGCTCCGTCTGTCCTACTGTGAAGATTTTTTCGGCCACACAAAGGGTCCCGGTGTGGGTTTCCACTTTTCCATCCTGCAGGTACCGCTGCTGCATATGGGCATACACACCGTACACATAGGTGCCCGCCGCCAGGCTGCGGGTATCCAGGGTGTTTCGCACCTGGGCGCTGCCCAAATCACATTTTGCCCCTTCCTTGGCCGCCTCACATTCCATGACCACCTGGCCTGCCGGGTCGCTGATCACCAGGCGAACCTGGCTCCACTGGGCATTTTGGGCGGTGATCTGACCGCCGGGGAGGAAGCGCTCCCCTTCCTGCAGTGTCTCCGGCAGCACCAGCTCCGTGGCTGTTACCGCCGAATCGTTAAACAGCACCGGCAGAAAGAATTCTGCCTGCACATATCCGGTTTTACCGTCATCGTCCATCCGGTAATAGAAGCTGCCCGCCAGATCCTCAAACATACCGGTCACATGCAGCCGTTCACCCGGACGCACGGTGCGGTCAAGCTGCGCAACACCGGGCTCTGTGGTAATATTTTGGACGCTCTTGCACTGCACGAACATATCGCAGGGGTAGCTGACAAAGCTGTCCAGGGCATTGCCCTTACCAAAATAGATCAGACCCTCATACTCCGTCCAGACATTGACCCATTCCACAAACTGCGCAATGGAAACTACGATGGGCTCGCCCTCGGCTGTGCCAAATCGGGTGGTGTAGCCCTCCGTGCAGTAGATCTTACCGTTTAAGATCGCATGGATGAAGATGGCGTGACCGAACTGCTGTCCGGCCTCCGTATTGGTTTTCTCAAAGCCCACCAGGATATTGTAGACATTCCGTGTGCCATTGCGGCAGATGGTATTGAGGGCTTCTTCCAGGGAATAGTCCTGCACACTGTATGCACGGATGGGATAGCCGCCGCTGGTGCAGCCGGCATCTTTATAGTAATCAAAATGATCCTTGCCGTTATTGGTCACCAAATACTTGTCGATCCCCAAGAGATACAGCTCCCAAGCCACCTGCGTTCCGCAGCGGCCGCCCAGGGAATCGAGCTTTGTCTGCTCCAGCGTCATGCAGTGAATGCGCATGATCTGCTGACGGAGCCGCTGATCCTCCGTATGTATCTGATTGGTCAACTGGCTGCGCAGATTTTGGATCACAGGGTTTTCCTGGGGCGAAGTCTCTGTCTCCGGCTGAGTTTCCGTAACCGGCTCCGTGGTCTGCTCTGCAGAAACGGAAAAGCCACTGACAAACAGGCTCAGGCACAGCAAAAGCAGCAATATTCTGCGTTTCACAAAGCATCCTTCCTTTCATCGTTCGTAAACGCACTAAAGTTTATTATATCACAGTTTTTTTACAGAATCAAGCACCGCCCAAGCCGGGTGGAACAGCGTGGGATTTTGTTGACATATGTCACTTTATACAATATAATGGTACTATCTATAACTATGGGGATATTATGCCCTTTTGAAGGAGTTAGCAAGGCTATGAAGGTATTTGTTACCGGTGTAAACGGACAGCTGGGGCACGATGTGATGCTGGAGCTGGCAAGCCGCGGTCATGAGGGAATCGGCAGTGATCTGACCCTCAGCCAGGATGCCTGCATTGCCTTGGACATTACGGACTGCGCCGCTGTGGAAGCTGCCATCACCCAGGTAAACCCGGATGTGGTGATCCACTGTGCCGCCTGGACGGCTGTGGATCTGGCAGAAGAAAAGGAAGCGCAGGTCCGTGCCATCAACGCCACCGGCACCCAAAACATTGCCAATGTGTGCAAAAAGCTGGACTGCAAAATGCTCTACATTTCCACGGACTATGTGTTTGACGGCCAGGGTGAAACCCCCTGGGAGCCGGACTGCAAGGAATACAAGCCCTTGAATGTGTACGGTCAGACCAAGCTGGAAGGCGAGCTGGCCGTGGCGGGCACCCTGGACAAGTACTTCATTGTGCGTATTGCCTGGGTATTTGGCCGAAACGGCAACAACTTTATCAAAACCATGCTGAAGCTGTCAGAAAAGTATGACACCCTCCGGGTGGTCAACGACCAGATCGGCACTCCCACCTACACCCTGGATCTTTCCCGGCTGCTGGTGGATATGGCAGAAACGGAAAAGTACGGCTACTACCACGCCACCAATGAAGGGGGCTACATCAGCTGG
>JAZNHQ010000067.1:0-7614 GCA_045577035.1 Faecousia sp.
GGCTCTGCTCACATCCTCGTGGCAAAGTCAGGTAACTATTCCGTTCCTCTGCGGTACAAACTACTCTGGGCTTATTGTATATTGCCAGTCGCATAGCTTGGCTACGGTAAAAATCTGGGTTTTTAAAAGCCGCCAAGCGAAGCATTTGGTTTCGTACGCGCGGAGTTAATGTATGGCTTGCAATATATAGCATATTGGAGCGGACGATTTCTATTGGCTGTGAAAAATCCATAGCCGTAAGAGCTGCCTTAGGTCGTTTCTCCCAGGGCTTCGTTTCGTCGGCATCTGTACACAAAACGCCAAGCCCGTCGCCGCGACTATGGATGTGGACCAGGTTTTCTACTTCAATTGCAGAGAGCTTCTGAATTTGAGATAAATATGCCCATTGATCTGCGTAAGCTACAAACTTTTCATCAACAAAGGAACTGTTGTTCTTTTTGCGCGCCTGCCCCTGTAACGGCAATGCAATAAGATTGCCGAAGCCGCCCTTAGGTAGTGTATCTTGATTTGGGAACATGCGGTCATAGGAATCTAGTTTCAACTTTCCACTATTTTCCATTGCAGCGGTAAGTAGTGCTGTTCCCAGTTTCCGAACAGTGCTGCAGGAGACTGGTTCAGAAAAGAATATCCAAAGATGAGCACCCTCGCCGCTACGGGAGCGTTCTACTGTGCATGGAATATTCCAACTGGTACAGATGTTGCGTACTTCACTAACATTGTCTTGCCAATCACCATCGTCAAAATCTATAGCAAGAAAACAACAGGTGTCATCGGGAAGAATGGGATATAAGCCAACTACATCCCTACCATATCCGTCTTTTCCGCTTAGATGCTCATATATGATTGTGTCACTTAGTGGAACCAGTTCACGGTTTTCACACTTTGAGCAACTGCCTTTTGGTTTGATGCAAACACCGTCACGCCATTCGTTGGCACACGCTGGGGAATATCCACTTTTCTCAGTTTTGGTACTATACCACCGTTTTGCAAACACATCTTCACGACCGCGGAACAAGCTACGAAACAGTTGAATCTTTTCGTTAGGGGAGCTGTATTTATGAACGGTAGCAGAGGGAGAGTTCTCAACCTCTGCCGGTGGTACAGTGTCGGTAGCGTTTATGTCAGATAAACCTAACTGCGCACGGAGCTCGGCGTTCTCCTTTTCCAGCTCTGCGATTCTGCGTTTAAGCTGTTTGCAGTATTCTTCGTTTGCCATATCTGACACCTCCAATTGTAGCATTCCTAATTAATTACATTTCAAGACTATTTTCGTTCAGCAGGAATTCTTTGACTCCTATCATCACATATCCCTTATCGTCTCTGCGGGGCTTCATACTGCGTTCCACTACAATGATCTTCTTAAAGGAGTCGTTTGTTTTATCAAAGGACCTAGTCTCCTGCGCCCATTTGGCATCATTGGGAATCTCATATGCAGACTGGATATAATAACGCTTGCTGCCTTGGTTGGCAATAAAGTCAATTTCCAGTTGCTTTTTGGTTTCCTTTCCATCTTTACGTTCACGTACTTCAACAACACCCACATCCACATTATAGCCCCGGTATCGCAGCTCGTTGTAAATAATGTTCTCCATAAGATGTGTAGGCTCAATCTGCCGGAAATTTAGTCTGGCATTGCGCAGACCCACATCCTCGAAATAAAGCTTATAGGGAGTATCAATATATCGTTTCCCCTTAACATCGTAGCGCTTGACCTTGCTGATCAGAAAAGCTTCCTCGAGGTGGGAAATGTATTTTGCAACCGTGGCCTCACAAATTCCGGAATTTTTCACGCTCTTAAATGTATTTGACAGTTTTCTTGGATTGGTAAGGGTAGAGATACCGGATGCGAGGATGTCCAAAAGCTCACCGATATCTTCATCCGATTGGAGATTATATCTGCGCACAATATCACGCAAGTAAACATTCTGGATCTGGGTAGTCAGATACTTGGATTTTTGTTCTTCGGTCTGCATAAGTGCGGCTGCAGGAAGTCCACCATAGACCATATAATCATCAAAAGCCTCATCCTTAGATCCATCATATACACTAAAGAATTCTGAGAAGGACAAGGGCAGAACATGTACCTCGTCACCACGTCCTTCAAACTCCGTAAGGATATCATGTGACAGAAACTTAGAATTACTACCGGTTACATAGACATCCATATTGCTCTTACGAAGGTATCCGTTTAGAACAGATTCAAAGCTTCCAAGCTTTTGCACCTCATCAAGGAGCAGATAATGCAAAGAATCATCTGTTACACAGGAAGATATATAGTCCATAAACTTTACTGGATCTACCTTGCGATTTTCCTCATCGATCCGCCACAGATCCTCGCCGATTTTAAGCAAATCATCCGCAGAATCAAAGGCAAACTTGATGATATGAGATTTATCTACGCCTTCAGCAATCAGATGGTCGTAAAAAAGCGTATTCAAAAGATATGATTTTCCGCAGCGGCGGATGCCGGTAATGACCTTAATAAAACCGTTCTGTTTACGCACGATTAACTGATTCAAATATCTGTCACGTTTAATTTCCATAATAGCCTCCACTTAATATTTTCGCCGCAACCGGACTTTTTCCTAACTGAATTATAGCAGAACACTTTGTCGAAATCAAGTAAATAGGCATACCTTATTAATATTTTTTCCGATTGCGGCGAAAATATTAACTGGTCTGCATTTATAAAATGATAAAGTTTGATTTTTGTATGTACCTGCTATGCGGTGGTTTAAAAGTTTTCCCTTATTGGGGTGGTAATAGGTGGTTAAGCATGGTGTTTAGTGGGGGTTAAAAGTTCGGAAAACCCATATTTTTGGTAGTGAATGGTTGACAAAAGTTAAAGAAATGCAAAATCTATGGCAATTCAAGTCCTAGTGCCCCTGCCATCAAAACACCCGAAAGTGCTTAGTTTTCAAGCATTTTCGGGGTTTTATGTGCTTGTTAGGAGTTTACCGCTTGGGTGACTCCTATTTTTCCTATTTTCTCCTGTTTTTACGCTTTTTTGTGGCAGTTTTTGTGGCAGTTTGTGGCACTAAAAAAGGCATCCCACTGGATGCCTTAACGGTTTATATCGCAAAGTTATTTATGCGATTGCTCTTGTATTTTTGTTCAAGGTGAATGTACACTTTCGCCGTAAAACTGGCACTTTCGTGACGTAGCATCTCAGACACAAACTGAGTATCGCCGTTCGACAGTTCATACAGTTTGGATGCACAGGTATGGCGCAAGGTATGCAGGCTCGTTTTCTCAATCTGTGCCAGTCGCAGCAGATTGTAGAATCGCTTTTCCAGTGCCTGGGGTTCTATGGTCTTTTCACCATTGTGAATGATATACCCATTGTACCCCTCAGGCTCTACCGCCTGTAATCGTTGTATAATGTCAACTGCCGTTTGGTTAATACTGAGCACTGCGGTACTCCGCTTGGATTTGGTTTCGCCACTGCTGACGGTTCGCCCACCAGTGGCCTGTCCATTGGCATCCCTTGCCTTTGTAGAGGTGATATTTTTCCTAATGAGCACTGTCCGCTTGGCATAGTTAAAGTCGCTGTATTTCAGTGCCAGTGCCTCGCCAGCACGTAGTCCAGTATTCATCATAAAGATAAAGAATTCTGCCTGTCTTAAACAAGGCTTGCCATTACCAAAGGTCTTAACTGCTGCGGCCTTTAATCGGGCAATCTCTTCATCGTCAAGAAACCGCATTTCTTCCTTGTCCTCACATTTGATGGACGAGTTCATATACGCGATTTCTTCCTCCGTCAGTTGCTCGTTGTCTTCGGCTCGCTTTCGTAATTCCTCTCGCTTTCCACGGATTTCCGCTTGCTTGTCTTTGACATAGGCTTTCTTGTACATCTTGACCTGCCGAACAGGGCTGCGGTCAAGAGTACCACCATTCACATGGTAGTTGAAAAACTCACTCCAAGATAGGACACGGGGACGGTTCTATGTCCGTCCAGGACACAGAACCGTCCCCTGTCCTGCTCAAAGATTCCCTCCGGGGCGTATTCCATGCGAATCAAGCCGGGTAGTAGCACCGTAAAACGGTACTTTTCCCCCTGGATTGTATTTTCACGCAAGGCCACAGGGCGCACCGGCCAACAAAACCGTTTTTCCATAGATATATCATCCTCTCTTGGAAGATTCTCTGTTTGTGTCATCTTTATAACTATTATACTGATACACCCTCATGACCGCAAGGCGAATTGCTATAAAAAGTGATTTTGTCCTCGTTTTTTCGGTAACCACTTAGCGATCCCTCGTATCTTTTAACGAAGGGTCGGTAAGGGTGTGCAGTGATCCCGTCGATCACTGCAGAGCCTGGATTACTGTTTTATCCGATTCCCCTTTGCCCAGCGGGAGCATTTGCATAAATTATTGGTTTTGCAATAGGATATGTTAACAAACATAATATGATACTCCATTGCAAAACAGGCAATTTGATTTATGATAAATGTAGATAACCGGGAGAATCACAGAGATTTCTCTATTTTTACGGTATGATTTAAAAGCAACACGAGGAGGAAGCAATATGAAACAGAGGTTTAAATCTGTGTTTGCGTTCTTGCTGGCGGCGGCCATGGTACTGGGATGGATCCCCGTCACCGGCATCACGGCACAGGCAGCAGAAGGCACGATTGCAACAGAAGATCTTTACATCCGGGATCCTTTTGTTCTGAACGAAAACGGTACCTACTACCTTTATGGAACAAGGGGTTTTGGCCAGTTCGATGTGTTTACCAGCACCGATCTGCAAACCTGGACCATGCAGGAGCCCTGCTTTGTAGGCTCGGATGATTTCTGGGGCAATACCTCAAGCAGCAGCACCGCAGAAACTGCAGAGGCTGCTTACTGGGCGCCGGAGGTGCATAAGTATAATGATGCATACTATATGATCGCTACCTTTACCCAGGACACAGAAACCGCCAATCAGCAGGCATCTGTGATTCTGAAGGCTGATAACCCTCTGGGTCCCTTTGCGGTTTGGTCTGAGGGCGCTATCACCCCCGCCGGACATTCCTGCCTGGACGCTACCTTATATATTGAGAATGAGACTCCCTACCTCATTTACGCCCACGAGTGGCAGTGCAGCTGCAAGGACTATAGCGGAACCGGCAGTATGGATTACATTCAGCTGTCTGCGGATTTGAAGACCACGGTAGGAAACTCCACCCAATGGTTCAGTGCCGGTGATCTGACCTCCATCTGGGAAGAACTGTTTGGCACAAAGGCTTCCACGGTCACCGACGGCCCCTTCGTGCATACCAATGCAGAGGGTCAAAAGTTCCTGCTGTGGGCAAGCGGCATTGATGTGGACGGCTCCAGCTCCTATGCACAGCTGGCAACCCCCTTCACCGCCCTTGGCTCCACCCTGGATCTGAAAAACGACACCATTAAGCTGTACACAGACGATGGCGGCCACGCCATGGTCTTTAACACCCGCAACGGCACAGACGCTCTGGTTCTGCACACCCCTAACTCCGGTGACACCAGAGCCCAGTTCTTCCATGTTGCCTCCACAGGTGAAAATATGTCCCTGACCAAGTACAGTCCCCTGGTGATCAGCGGCTATGAAAATTTCGATGTGGCAGAAATTGATTCCGGAAAGGTGGTCTACACCGGCACCACCGAGGCTGCGCTGGATCTGAACGCCTATGCCACCGCCAAGGACGATGCCTATATTGAAGCCACCTTGAAGCAGGGTGCAGAGTTTAACATGGATGACCTGCGTTACGGCTTCCACTTTGCAGGCATCAATTTCAGTTTTGTTGGCAATGCAGATGGCTTATCCCTGCAGATAACCGACTGGAATTTCTATGAAAACTATATGCTGACCGAAGCCCAGGCCGCAGCCTTTGCAACCGACGGCATTCGTGTGGCAGCTGCCCGTGTGGACGGCGTATATTGCATGTACATCGAAAATAATGGCATTATGCAGCGGGTAGTTTCCAAATATATGCCCGAAAAGGCCAACGCCTGGTTTGACTTGAAGCTGAACGCCTGGCCCAATGCCAAGGGTGCTGAATATAGCGGCCTGACCTGGAACATCGGAGATAACGCCCTGCCCACTGCTGTGGCATCCTCCGATCTGGTTCTCAGCGGTTTTGAAAGCTATGATATCAGCAGCTTAAATTCCGGCACGGTGATTTACACCGGCGAAGCCGAGGCTGCCCTGGAGCTGGACGCATCCGTAGGCGCGCACGATGATGTCTATGCGGAAACTGTTTTGAAGCAGGGCGCAGAATTCAACATAAACGACCTGCGTTACGGCTTCCGTTTCGACAATATAGAATTGAATTTGGTCAGCAACGCAGAGGGCGTGACCCTGCAGATGACCGACTGGAATTTCTATGAGAACTACACGCTGACCGAGCAGCAGGCCGCAGCTTTTGCAGGCGACGGTATTCGTGTGGGTGCGGAGCGTGCTGACGGCATTTACCGTATGTACATTGAAAACAATGGACAGATGGAGTGCGTCATCACCAAGGAACTTACGGAAAAGGCAAACACCGCATTTAACCTAAAGCTCTATACCTGGCCCAATGCCAAAAATGCTGAATATAGCGACTTGACTTGGAAGATCGGCAGCTTTGCGGCTGCCGATGCCTTCCAGGGCAAATATGTGTCCATTTTGGGCGACAGCATCAGCACCTACCAGGGCATTTCCAATGGTGTCAATGTGAACACCACCCTGGAAGGCTACAGTGTTTGGTACAATGGCGACTGGCAGAATGTGTTGGCCTCTGCCGACGAGACCTATTGGGGTCAGATGATTGCCAAATACGATATGAATCTTTTGGTAAACAATTCCTGCGGCGGCAACCAGCTGCTTTGGCCCAGTGGTGCAGGTGTTACCGCACCTGCCGGTTTCGAGCGTGTGGAAAATCTGGCTGCCAATACCGGAAGCCTGAACGGTACCCAGCCCAATGTGATCTTCCTGTTTATGGGCACCAACGATTACATTGGCAACAACCCCCTGGGAGATCTGACCGAGGACACCTATGCATCTGTGATTTCCGGAGACGGTTACATCACCCCCTCCACCTTCACCGAAGCCTATATCATTACCCTGGAAAAGGCTATGAAGCTGTATCCCAACGCCCAAATCTATGCCTTCACTCTGATCCCCAGCCACTACAACACCGACTGGGATGTGCTGGACGCTTACAACGCCCGCATCCGTCAGCTGGTGAAGCATTACGAGAATGTGGTATTGGTGGACATTGCCAAGAGCAGCGGTATTACCACCGATAACTACACGGCCTACACCTACGACGGCACCCACCCCAACGATGCAGGCATTGATGCCATTGCTAAGGTTTTGGAAAGCGCAATGATCCGCAGTGCCACAACAACCGATGTGTATTACATGGATTTTGAGGATGCAACAGGGAATTACCTGGTACAGGATGCAGACGGTCTGTGGATGGACACCTATGACAAGGGCTGGTGCTGGGTGGACGACGGAAAATTCCTGGTACTCAGCGGCGCAGAGGGTGACGCTACCACCGATTTCTGGTTCAACAATGTACCTATCGGCACTACCCTGACCTTCGATTTCAGAATGCCCATCACCTCCGGCGGTTGGGACAGACTGGCTGTGGCAATCGGCTCT
>JAZNHQ010000068.1:0-16999 GCA_045577035.1 Faecousia sp.
GCCGCTGTTCTTCAGGTAGTTGTAGCCCCATGCCAGGGTGCTGGTTGCGGTGGAATCCTTGTGGTAGACCTGGTACATATCGGGGTCCAGAGCAGAGCACAAGTCGGAGGCCAAGCGGTCTTAGGAAGACAACTGGGGCTATCAACTCCTTGGCTCACAGAACGACATGGCTACGATCCGACTTGCCGCTGTTCTTCAGGTAGTTGTAGCCCCATGCCAGGGTGCTGGTTGCGGTGGAATCCTTGTGGTAGACCTGGTACATATCGGGGTCCAGAGCAGAGGACCATGCAGCGGCCCAAACCTGCAGAGCACCGGTGTTGATCTTGGTCAGAGCCAGGGAGTCGCAGACCACGTCCACTTCCCAACCCAGGGAGTTCAGCATTTCAGCGGCATCACGGAACACCTTGTAGGTGGGGTGATCCTGCAGGCTGGAGCCTGCGATGGTGAAGGTGACCTTCAGCTGAGAGTCACCGGCGCTGACACCGGCAGCCTCCATGTACTTCTTCACGTTGGTGATAGCGGTCTCCTCGCTCCAGGTGCCCATCTGGGGATAATCATGGCCGTTGTAGTTCTCGTCCTCGCCATCGGGGTAAGCCCAACTGACGGTGGACATATTCCAGCAGATCTGCTGTGCAGTACCTGCACGGTAGTAGCTCAGAGCCTGTGCGGTGTTCATAGCGCACATGATGGCACGACGCAGGTTGATATCGTTGATCTTAGCGGAGTTGATGCCGATGTAGCCGTAGCCCAGCTGAGCGCTTTCCAGCATCTCGATGCCGTCCTTTTTCATCTTCTGCAGCTGCTCGTAGTTGTTGGTGGTCAGCTGGGGAGAGATGTAGTGGACAGAGCCATCCTTCAGAGCGGAGATGGCGTTGTTAGAGCTGACGACCTGGTAACGGATCTTGTCGATCTTGGCATTCTCAATGCCGGCACCCACGGTGTCGAAATGCTCGTTGGACTTGAAATACACAACGTTGTTGGTATAGAAATCGGATTCGGAGGGCTTGTCGGAGTTCTTGCTGTTGGTGCACTTGTAGGAGCCGGCACCCATGGGCAGCTTGATGTTTCTGACGGACTGGACAATGCCGGTCATGAAGTCATAGCTGGCGAATTCCACGCCAAACTTATTATTGGCAATATCCACGCCCACGGAGCTGCCCTCACCGTAGTAGTGCTGGGGAGCAATGGTAATGGCGAAGTTCCACATAGCCTTGGGGTCAACGCCGTCAATGGTGATCTTCAGAATATCGTACTCGTTCTCGTTGGTAACAGTGCCGTCAGCATTGTGGCCGGAAGCAACGGTATACTCAGTGCCGTTAACGGTAACCTTGGAACCGGCAGCATCGGTATGGCCCAGAGAAACGATACCGGAGATGTTGGGCACAGCCAGCTCACCCTCACCGGCGTTCTCGTGCAAGATAACTTCCTTAGCCTTTGCGGTGAACTCGGTGTTCAGGGTGTTACCGGTAGCCCAGTAGAGCATGATGATATCCAGCTCAGTCTCTGTCTTGTCACGGTAAACAAAGTCAATGGCGTCTTCCTTGGTCTTGATGGTGTCGCCATAGGTCTTGGTCAGCTTCTCGATGGTGTTACGGTCCTTCTTGCCGTCTGCACCCTCGGCGTACTCCACTTCCACATAGCCTTCGGTGTACATGAAGCAGAAAACCTCGTCCTTGAACTCAGCGTGCTTGTCATAGGGAGCATCCACATAGGAGTCCTTAGCACCCAGGTAGTCGGTCTCCAGCTCTTCCTTGAACAGCTTCAGAGCGTAGTCATAGTCAGCCTGCAGCTGTGCAGTGGTGACCTCGCTGGGATTGTTGGAAACGGAGGACTTATAGCCGGAGCTCAGGCTGTGGGAGGCAATGGCTTCGCTCATGGTCTCGTAGGAAACCTCGCCGTTATTGCTCTTGTACAGAGCTCTGTACAGGTTGACCAGCTCCATCACACGGGACTGTGCACGGGTAGAAGCCTGGGCAGAGATCTGATCGTCCGCATTGGAGTTGCCGGAGCTGATGGTCTGAGTGCGGTACTCCTGCAGGCCCTGGATACGGGTGGAGTAAAGAGTGTTGGAACCGGTATACACGGGATCCAGGTACACATAGTAGTTGAACAGCACGTCTTCCATGGTCAGAGGATGACCGTCGGAGAACTTGATGCCGTTCTTCAGCACAAAGTAGTAGGAGGTGGTGTCATCGCCGTTTTCTACGCTTTCGTAGTCCAGGGTCACAACAGCCTCGTTCTCACCAAAGGCCAGTCCCACTTCGCCATTTTCTACCTTGGAGGTAAGCATGCCGATCTGGGTCATGGCAACAATGGTGCCGTCATAGCTGGAGGTGTAGAAGAAGGGGTTGAACAAGCCGTCCAGCTGCTCTGTCATAATAACGAATGCGTCCGGCTTTTTGTTGCCGTCGCCGCCGCAACCGGTCAAGGTTGCACCCATGCTCAGGCACAAGGCCAGGCACAGGATCATAGAAAGAATTTTCTTTGTCATGATTTTCGCTCCTTATTTAGATTTCATTCTTGCGATTATCCTTTAGGCGGCCTATAAAAACTGCTTTTTGATGATTTGAGCAGTAGATGTTGTTCCAAATTGAATTTTGAAAATACCGGAATACTTTGTGTATTGTGGTGTTTTCAAAATGATAAGTTGGGACAAAAGATACGCTCAAATCGCAAAAGGGTAGTTTTTATAGGTGCCACTTATATATCCCGGGAAACGCTGCCCCCAAGGTTTTTTGAAAACCCTCGGGGCAGCCTTCCCCGAAAAACCATATTCACAGCCCCCCAGGTTGGGGGGTGGCGGGAGCAAGCCCCCGCCATACCACTTATTCTTCCGTTTCTCTTTCGATCTCGTAGATCTGGCTGATCTCAGCAATCTCCAGCTCCAGATCGCCCATGCCGCAGACAGTGCCGATCACGTAGTCATCGGTGCCGAAATAGGCATCCTTGCTGATAATAATCTGACCGGCTTTAATGGCCACATTCTCTACCCGAGAGCCCTGGGTCACAGTACCTGAGAGCAAACCGTAGCTGGTACCAGCCACACGGGTACCGGTGATGGTGAAGGTTACATTTTCAAAGGTCACATCCTGCAGCACCGCAGTTTCCATCAACGCGCCGAACAGGCCGGCGTTGGTCTTGGAGTTATTGGTCTGCTCGATGACCACATTGGAAATGGTGTGACCGTTGCCCTGGATGGTGCCGGTGTAATTACCATACATCAGAGCTGTGGGCCAGATCTTATCCGTAAAGTCCAGATCCGCATGGAGGATGTAGCTGCCGCTGAGTCTGGCGTTCTTGACAAACTGGTCGGCATTGTAAATATGGAACCAGTTGCCGTCCACCATGTCCACATAGATCTGCAGCAAAGGATTCTCCACGGTGGCAGTTTCCAGATCAATGGAGCCGGGATGCTCGATTGCCGCATCGGTGATGGGCTGGGTCAGTGCTGCATCATAGTAGGCCGCTTCAAAGGTCTTGTTCTCCACAGTGGGGAACTTATACATATCCAAAGCACCGGTTTCCTGGTTCCACTGGGGAATCTGGATCTTGGTCTTCTCTAAGGGATTGATATTGAAGGAAGTCAAGGGCTCAGCGGTGTTGGCTGCGTCATAGATCTCTACCTGGTAGTAGGGAACCCATGCAGCATACAGAGTCAGCACCGGCTCAGAAGCACTGTTCTTTGCCTTGGGATCCACGCGCAAGCGATCAGACGCAAAATCCCAAGGTTCCGCAAAGGTCTGGGTGCCATCTTCCGCAGTCTCGCACTTGGCATACCAGCCAGCCAGGAAATAACCGGTACGGTCTGCCTGGAAGGCATTGTTGCCACGGGCGGCATCATCGGGAGTGATCAATGCGATCTGCACCATGCCGTTCTCGTCCTTGGGCAGCTCATCTGCGTTGTAGGAGTCCACGATCACAGTGGTACTGGTGGTAAATACACCGCCGTTGGCATCATACTTGACGCTGATTTTGTAATTGTCCTCGTCATTCTTTTCGTAGGGGGTCTGTTCACCGCTGCAACCTGCCACCAGGACAAGGGCTGTCAGCACCAGCACCACCAACAAAATTCGATTCCATTTAAGCTTCATATTGTTTTTCTCCTCACATGAAACTGTGGGCATTTGGTGTGTCCGGGGGCGGATCGCTCCGCCCCGGAATTAAGGTTTTACTCTTCGACGGTTTCCTCGGGCTGTTCTTCGGTTACTTCCGCAATCACTTCTTCGGTTGCCTCTTCAGCAGCCTCTTCTGCGATCTCCTCGGTAGCCTTCTCAGTCTTCTTGCTCTTGCACTTGCTGATCAGCTTCTTGCAGCCGCCGGTCAGTCCGTTCCACCACTTCTTGGGTGCCTGGGGATCTTCCTTGATCATGGGCACCAGCACAATAGCAGCGCAGGCCAGCACTACGGCGATCACGCCGATCACGCCCCACAGCACAGTATTGGGCTTGGATTCGTTCTTCTCGAGTTCGGCCACAGGCTCCTCAACCTCAGGTGCAATGGGATTCTCCAAAGCATTAATACGCTGCTCTGCGGAGACCATCTTGCCGTAATTGGTAACCATGGCCTGCTGCTCAGTGGTTGCGATCTTATCGTATGCGGCACGGGCAGCTGTCACCAGTGCCTTATGCTCCAGCTCCACACGCTCGGGGATGGCGTTGATGGCCTTCACCGCTGCCAGTGTGGTCTTATCGGCCGCATTGGCACCGTCCAGCACATCGTCGAAGTACATATTATAGATATAGGTATCGTAGTTCTGACCGTTCACGGGACGGATCATGGTCAGCTTATCCTCCACATAGCCTACATAGTCCACAAAGTTGGCACCGTAGAATACATTGGAGTACATACCGCCGGTCACATTCCACATGAAGTAGGGCACCAGATTCATGGGCTCGATGACCACTTCCTCGCCACTCCAATCCTGGTAGCTGCCGTAATCACCGGAGCCGGGAATGTGCTCCAGGGACTCGAAGTAGGAGGAGTCAAACTCTTCTTCCAGAGTGGGGGCATCATAGCTGCAGAAGATGACCATATCCAGATCATTACAGCCGAAGAACGCCTTATGACCCAGGGACTGGACGGTATATGCCAGAGTCACGCGCTGCACATCGCTGCCTGCAAAGGCGTATGCGGTAACGCGGACGGTATCGTCGGCAACCTTTGCGTTCATGGGATCGGTGCCGGCATAAACGATCAGCTCCAGGCCGGAGGGCACCTTGCAGTACAGGGAGCCGTCGATGACCTTTACAGTTTCGCTGATGTCATAGGTGTAAATAGCGTTTTCGGTGGCCACACCGTTGAACTCGGAAGATTCTGTCAGGCAGAAGGGCTCCAGAGTACACATAGCGAAGGGATTATCGCCCAGGGTCTGCAGGCTGCTGCCCAGGGTCACCTTGAAGGGAGCCATTTCTTCCTTCATAAAGGCCTGGGTACCGATGTGCTCGGCAGCAGACAGGTCGGCCTCTGCCAGTGCGGTGTAAGCAAAGGCATAGTCGCCTACAGACTTAACGGTGTTCATGTTTTCCACAGTGGCCAGAGCTCTTGCGTAAGCAAAGGCACCCTCAGCAACGGTCACGCCCTCGGGATTCAGCTTCACAGAGGTCATGGACTCATTCTCTACGAAGGCATATTCGCCAATGGTCTGCGCTGCGGACAGGTCTGCGCTCAGCAGTGCCTTGGCGGTCATGAAGGCGTAGTCGCCAATGCTGGTCAGACGCTCCAGGTTGATGGTGGTCAGCGCCTCACAGCCGGCAAAGGCATACTGGGGAAGCTCAGTGATTCCCTCACCCAGATTGACGGTCTGCAGATCGCGGCACAGGGCAAATGCATACTCGCCCACAGAGGTAGCCGCGCTCAGATCCACATCGGTCAGTGCAGGTGCATGGAAGGTGGAGATGTAGTAGCCATCCTTGCTGACCGCATAAATGGTCATTTGGCGGTCCATGCATACATAGTACTCGTCACCGGAGAAGGCGTAGTCACCAATGGTGGCTGCAGTGCTCAGGTCAATGTAACGCAGGGCGGTACAGTTATAGAAGGCCTGCTTGCCAATGGTGGCGTTGGTACCGATGGTGACAGCCTCCAGGCTTGCATGACCGGAGAAGGCATTTTCGCCCAGAACAGCATTGTCGCCAATGGTCAGATTCTGCAGTGCAGAGCTGAAGTGCCAACGGTAGCGCTTCTGGCCATCCTCATCCAGGTACTGCTCCACATCGTAGGACTCATCCTTATCCATATGGAAGGCGAAGTCACCGATGGTGGCATCGTTACCGATCACGACGGTCTCCAGAGCCTTACACTGAGCAAACACGCCCTCTGCCAGCACGGCGCCATCGGGGATGGTCACGGAGGTCAGCATGGTGTAGCCAAAGGCATACTTACGGATCTCGGTGTCCTTGGTAATGTTGGGCATCTGGGAAATTGCGGTCTCAAAGAATGCGTATTCGCCGATCTCAGTCAGCGTACCGAAAGTCACCTGGGTCAGCCGCTCACAGGAGGACAGACCGTAGTCAGCCACAGCGGTGACACTGGGCAGATCAATGGATTCCAGACGGTTGTTGTGGGAGAATGCACCCTTGCCGATGGTGTTCACCGCAGCACCGCCGATATTCTCAGCGGTAAATACGCCTGCTGCCTTGGGGGCAACGGCAATCAGAGTGGTGGAGTCAGCGGACAGGATGTAGTCAGCGGTCTGTGCCTTGAAGTTGGCGTTGCCGCTCTTTACCTCGTAGGAGGTGATTTCCGTATCACGGAAGGCGTACTGGCCGATGCTCTTCACATCGGGGCCGATGGTAACGCTCTGCAGTCCCTTGGCCTCGTAGAACATACCCTCGGGCAGCACAGCTGCGTTCACATAGAAGCTCTCCAAAGCCTCACAGCCGGTGAACACATAGGGGCCATACTTGACCTTGGCGGCAGTGATGGTCACATCCTTCAAGGACTTACAGCTTGCGAATGCGTAATCACCGATAGACAGCAGGTTCTCGCCGGTGGTAACACCCTCCAGCTTCTGGTTGCCCGCAAAGGCGTAGGGAGAGATCATGCAGATACTGCTTAAGTCCACAGTGCCACGCAGGTCGCACTGCTCAAAGGCGCTGCGGCTGATGACCTTCAGATTGTTCTCACCGGAGAAGGTGATCTTCTGCAGGGAGCTGCAGCCATAGAATGCACCGTACTCAATGAACTCCATAGTGGAGGGCAGTACGATCTCTTCCAGTGCGGTCAGATTTGCAAAGGCGTAGGCGCCGATCTTCTCGATGCCCTCGGGAATGGTGACCTTGGTGATGGTGTTGTCACCGATGTACCACTGCTTGCTGGTTTCGGCATCGTCGAAGGCCAGTTCTTCCTCAGTTTTCAGCACATAGTCGAAGTTAGCGAAGGCAAAGTTAGCGATTTCCTTATAGCCCTCATCACCGGGGATGATGACATGACCGCCCAGGCCATAGTAGTGGGTGATCTGTCCGCCGGTACGGGTGTAAGGCTCCTTGACCTCAACGGTCACGCTCTCGGAGAAGTAGGTGCTTCTGTCATCCTGCATGACCTTGATGGTAACAGAGGCAAAGCCCTCTGCCACAGCGGTCACAACACCCTGCTCGTTAACGGTCACGATGCTGTCGTTGCTGGTTTCAAAGACCACCTTGGTGTCGTTGGGGAAGTAGGGATCCAAGTCGTAGTTCAGCGACACAGATTCGGAGGGATACATGGACAGATTGTTGTCGCCCTCGAAGAAGCGCAGGTCACCGGTATCACCAATGTCCTTCTCGTCGCTGTTGATCATGAAGTAGGCCTTGACGGTCTGATAGCCTGTCAGCTTGAAGCTGTCTGCCACAGGCTTATCGTAGCGCACATAGCCCTCGTCACCCTCGTTCAGAACGGTGACCTTGAAGGTGATCTCCTTGCCGGACTGGGGATCCTTCACCTTCACATTGGCCTGGCCGGAGCCGGAAGCCACCAGCTTATCGTTGACCACACGGACAACGCTGGGACGGGAGGAGGTGATCTCCAGCAGCTCAGACCACTGGGTATCGGGGTAGACCAGCGGATCTACGATGTAGATCTCGTTGGGGCTCATGGTCAGACCTTCCTCGGACAGGGACTCAAAGTAGAAGTCCACAAAATCGTCGGGCAGGCCGATCTCATAAGTGGCGTAGTTCAGTGCGTAGTCGTAAGTAGTCAGCACGAAGGTGTTGGGGTTGACGGACTCTTCCTTCAGAGTGTACAGATAATCCGTCAGCTCGATGGTCATCACCGTGGTGCTGTCGCGCTTGGAATAGATGGGAGTCATGTACTGCTCAAATGCCTTCAGTTCGGGAGTGGCGTTGCCCTCATCGTCCTGACCCATGCACACATAGCCCAGCTGGCCGCACATGGCGTAGTGGTTGTCGTAAACGGAAACCTTGGCAAAGAGCTTGTTCTTTTTGTTGGTCTTGTCGTACTCGTAGTAGTATTCCACATCGGAAACCGTGGGCGCCTCAAAGTCAACGGTCAAGGGGAAGGTGAACACATTGGACTTGTTGGTGTCAATGCCGCCGTCCTCGTTGTAATCCAGGTAACCGGTCAGAGTCACGGTGTAGGTGGAGTTGTTGTTCAGATTGTAGTCCATGGTGTCGAACTCGATCTCCACGTTTGCCGGGTAGATAGAGCCGCCGTCACCGTAGGACTTACGCACATCGGTGTCCACGGTCTCAAAAACGACCTCGCCGGTGGCGTCATCGGTGATCTTGATCTCGATGCGCTGAGCATTTCTCAAAAGGCCTGCCCATACGAAACGCAGAGAGTGGATGGTGCCGACCTGGTTGGACAGAGCCACATAGTCGCGGCTTGCGGAAATGACGATATCATCGGGATCCTGGATGAAGTAGTAAGTACCCAGGTAGCTGACATAGTCGTCCTCCACGCCGCCGATGGGACGGGTGGCGTAAGCGTCAGCCTTGGTCTTGTCCTCTTCGTTCAGACCGTCGTTCAGCTCATCCGCATGGGTCTCAAAGTAAGTCAGGTCGAACAGAGGGGCTACGGTCCAGTCGCCGTAGAAGGCCAGGTAAGGAATGTTCATGTCCACCTTAGTGCCGGATTCGGCCTTCAGGGTGATGAAGCCTTCCACATACATACCGTTTTCGAAGGAAGCATCCAAATATGCCTTATCCTCGTCGGTCAGAGCGATCTTCACGGTGACCGTAGCGCTCTCACCGGCGCCCACAGTCAGCTTCTTGCCCTTTACAGAGCCGCCCTCTACCTCCAGGATCTCCATCTTGGCAGCCAGGGCATAAGCCTCTTCGGTAACGGTGGTCTTACCGGCATTGGTTTTGGTCTCGCTGACGCCCTCGGTGAACACATAGGAGCCCAGGGTGTAGCTGACCTTCTTGTCGCCGAAGTTCTCAACAGTGAACTTCATTTCATAAACGCCGTTGCGGTCGGGATCGTCGCCCAGCTCCAGCTTGGTCTTTTCCACCGCATTGCCGCTGGGATCATAGGTAGTGATGTAAGCGGGGGTAGCCATGGCGTTGCCCAGGTTGGCAAGACCGGCACCCTGCTTTCTGACAGCGTAGGGCAGGCCATTGGTGCCCAGTGCAATGTCCGCAGTGGACATAAGCAGCTTATTGACCACCTGGTTGACCATGACCTTGTTGTCAGCGATCTCGGGGAACTTCTCCTGTACATACTGACGCATGAGGATCACCACACCTGCCAGGTTGGGACAGGCCATGGAGGTACCGGACAGACGGTCGTAGCCACCGCCGGTGACGGAGGACAGAATGTTGCCGCCGTGGCCGGTCAGCTCGGGCTTGATGTTCAAGCTGGGAGTGGGGCCCCAGGAGGAGAATTCAGAAATGAAAGGACCTGCAGTCTGTTCCTTGCTGAACTTCAGCTTGCCGCCGCCGGTGGCAGCCAGCATTTCGCCGTCATTCTGGGCAATGGAACACACAGGAATGGTGGCGTCGCCAACATTCATCTTGATCTCACCGGATACATTATTATAAATAATAACACCGGCAGCGCCCTGCTTCTGGGCGATCTGTGCTTTTTCTTCGAAGGTGTTGTCGCCACGGCGTACCAGAGCGATCTTGCCTTCCACATTCAGACCTGTATAGTCAACGGAGCGGCCCACACCGGGAACCACCACAAATTCATAGGTCTTGGAATCGTTATCACCCAACAGAGCCTCGTAGAAGTCGTTCTCCTCGCTGGCTGCGTTGGTGGACTCATCAAAGTAAATAATGGTCTTGCCGTACTTCAGATAGGGGGTCTCCTCGCCGGCGATGGAAGCGATGGACAGCACGCCCTCGTAAGTACCGGGAGAACCAACCGTACCGGTATCGGGGTTGGAGGTCAGACCCAGGTTACCGTTGGCCTCAGAGCCGTAAGCGGAGGAGTAGCTGTTGGAAGCAGCCACCACAACGGAGATGCCGTTCTCACGGATGCGGTCATAAACACCGGACAGCACTTCTTCGTCGGACTCACGGGCAAAGCCTGCGGCAGTACCCAGGGACATATTGATCACATCAACGCCCAGTACCACGCAGTCTTCCAAAGCGGACAGGATCCAGGAAGCTCTTGCGGTGTCCATGATGTCGGAGAAGGTCTTCATGGAGACCAGCTGGGCATTGGGAGCAACGCCGGTGATCACATCGTCCTTACCGACAATGACGCCGGAAACGTGGGTACCGTGGTTATTGTGGGTGGAGTATACATCGGGATCGTTATCGGCATAGTCATAGCCGTAAGGAACCTTTTCGCTGATGTACACATCGTCCACGCTCAGACCGCCGGACTGCTCATAGGCCTTGGTCTTGTTCAGAACCGCAGCCACCTCCTCATAGGTCAAGCCCAGGGTGGTGGAGGTAAAGTTATCGGTGCTGAATGCAGTATGGCTGGAGTCCAGACCGGTGTCCAGAACCGCAACCACCATGCCGGAGCCGTCGTAGCCGCAGTTGGAGCTGTCGAAAATACCGGTGCCTTCGTAGAAGTTAACGGCATTTTCCACCACCTGAGCGTCGGCGGTCTCATATTCTTCACAGACGATGATGCCCTGTCCCTTGCCCAGGCTCTGACAGGTGATGTCAAAGTCACGGGCCTGGATCACGATCTCAAAGCCGGACAGCAGGGTCGCATAGTCAAGGCCTGTGGTGTAGTTAACACCGGCCTCATCCAGCTTGCGCAGAATCTGTGCCTTCTCGGCAGCGATCTGAGTCTGGATGTCTGCTGCTTCCTGGGCGTTAAGTACATACTGGGCAAAGCTCTGTGTGCTGCTGCCCTGCTCGTAGGCAGAGAGCATATCGGGCACATCCACGGTAATGATCACGGAGATCTCCTGATCATCAGCAATGTGATCTGCCAGCTGGAACATCACAGAATTGTCCAGGTAGTCGGTGTAATCCACCTCCAACCCTTCCAGTCGGTTGATAGCAACATCCGAATTGGCTTTTGTGCTGGCCTTTGCCTGGGGCAAAGCGATCACGGACAGTACCATGACCAAAGCCAGTAACAAGACCAACGCGGGCCGCCACAGCTTCTTTACAGAGTTCATCTTCATGGGTATTTCGCCTTTCAAAAATATATTTGTCAATGTAATTTTACGCATACTTCCACGCATACATAGCTCAGTTTATAATAACCGATTTTGCAAGTAATTGCAAGGATTTTTCTGTGAAAAATAACAAAACGCCGAAAAGTTTACAATTTGTCCGCTCTTCAAGGACTTAATGCGACAATTCGTTTCCCCAGGGGGTATTTTGTAAAAACATGCACAACAAACCCCTGTTTATCGTTCCGTTGGAACGATAAATACAGATTTGACAACAGTTAGTACATCGATATATAATATGACCACGCAAAATATGGAGGTGGGTTTATGGATCTGCAAAAAGCAAAGGATATCTTACAAAGCACCGGGAGTACCTGTGTGTTATGCCTGGGCGACCAGATCATCACCAGCCACCGCCGCGGGGTTGCGCCGCTTATGGAGTTCTGGGAACAGCAGCTTGACTTGACCGGCTTTTCCGCTGCAGACAAGGTGGTGGGCAAGGCCACTGCCCTGCTCTACTGTCTGCTGCAGGTCAAAGCCGTACACGGTCTAGTCATGAGCCGCCCTGCCCTGCAGGTACTCACCGCCCAGGGTATTCAAGCCACCTATGATCAATTGGTGGACGCCATCCAAAACCGTACCGGCACCGGCCTGTGCCCCATGGAAACTGCCACCCGGGAAATTGATGATCCTCAAGCTGCCCCTGCCGCCATCCGCCAGGCTTTGAAGCGCCTGAATCATCCGTAAACGCAAAAGGGAGTGTTGCAAATACTGCAACACTCCTTAAACATTTTATTTACTGTTTTACAAACAAATGCTCCCGCTTCTTGAAATAAACACGGTTCACAAAGATCATGATAACGCCGGTGATCATTGCTGAGTATGTAGATGCAAAGTCCATTGTCTCCACCACATACTCCGGCAGAATCATTCTTACGCCAACAATGTAGACCAGATCAAGCAGTACCACGGCCCCATACAGGCCCATGAGCATCGCCGGTCCATTGCGGTAATAACCGGACAGGCGGAATCTGACAAACACGCCAAAGGCCGCAACACATATCATTATGCAGCCCACGATCATATCCAGGCTCTGCAGGCCGTCGAACGCGGCATAAACCCACTGCGCATCACCTTGGTATACGCTTCCCGTAAGGAAGCTCAAGCCAGACATACAATTAGCGAATGCACCGAAGAACAGCGCAAAGTAGATCAGGAATTTAAACCAACCCATGCTCTGATAGGGGACGGTATTCTGAGGCTGGGGGTAGTAAGGCTGTTGATAATAAGGTTGCTGGTAGTTGGGCTGCTGGTAGTTGGGTTGCTGGTAGTTGGGCTGCGGATAATTCGGTTGCTGGTAATTAGGTTGTACCGGTTGTCCGCACGCATTGCAATATACGCCGCCTTCCGGCACGTCATTGCCGCAATTGCCGCATTTCATAGTATCTCCTCCTACGTTTTTTCTATATTCTACTGTATTTTCTATATTTCGTCAAGATTTTCGTTCCTGCAACGAGTTAACAAAAATCCGTCCGAGGAGAATTCCTCGGACGGTTTTTATTTTCCTTTGATCAGTCTGCCCAGTCTGCTTTTCAGCGCGCGGCATCTGGGGCGCAACCAACGGCTGCGGTGCCACAGACAGCGGTAGGTGCGATAGCTCAGCCGGTTTACAGAGATATATTCCTCTCCCCGGTAGAAGCCTGTAACCAGGCCGATCATCTGATCATGGCGCACACCGTATTCATATTCATACTGGTTATCACCGATACAGGTATAGGTGTCCCCCGCCTTTACGATCCGGTGCAGCACATACTGTCCGTTATCTCTCTGGTAAAGGGGCAGGTCGTACTTTTTCAGCTTCCCCGGCAAGGGCGCAAGTACTACCGTATCAATATTCTGACGGATCATGGGCAGCATACTGGTACCCTTGGGGCCAAACTGCACCGTATGTCCCTGTGCCAGCCGTTCCTTGAACAGCGGCATCAGATCATCCAGCTTATAATCTTTCTTATGCCAAAAATCCATGCTCACTCAGCTGGTTTACAAAGCCCTTCACAGCCTTTGCTGCCATTTCCGCGTCGGTATCATCGTACTTAGCCAGTACCTTCTCAACCATTTCTTCCTCAGTGATGTCATTTTCCATGAGCTTCCACAGGAAAGCTGCGGACTCATTGAGGGTGATCATGGCGTTGATGTTCAGGTCACCGGTGGGCAGAACAACAGTGTCGCCTGCTACCTCACGCAATACAAAACCGTCTTTAATCTTCATAATGTATTCTCCTTATCCGCAGACATGGCCTGGTATGCGATCCGGGCTGCCGACTGCTCCATATTACAATATAATTTCCAAACGCTCACCTGCTGCAGCAGGGTGTCCAGCATTTCCAAAAGCTTTGCGGTAAGTACGGGGTCATTGGGTCGTACGGTCTGCTCCAACAGCGCCATCACTGCACCCATGCCACGGAAGGGCTCAATATGGGTCTGTTCATCCCGGGCAAGCACCGCAATCCCTGCCACAGGTACACGCAGATTGGAATTCTGACCGGTCTTGCCGCTCCAGGGTGTGCCGTAGGCATACCAAACGCCATCTATGCACCGCAGGGCAGGCTTATCATCGTTCAAGATGGCTGCACGGTCGCCAAATTCCTTCAGCCACAGCTGTACATGGGTGGATTTTCCGGTCTTCCGAGGGGCAGTAAACAGGTAGGCTCTGCCATCCACCACCACAGCGGACGAATGCAGAAGCATACCCCCATGATGGGGCAGCTGGGTGTAGAAGCTGGCACCGGAGGCCAGATATTCCACATGGCTGGGGCTCATTCCCGGGTTCTTGGCAGCCACCGATGCCGTATCCGAACAGATCGTAATATCCGCCGTTTCTCGGCTTGGCACCAAATAGGGCTGGGCCTGTATTTCTGTTCTGCCGAAGGTGTCCATCTTCACAGTCAATCCGGCAATCTCATAAAACTGCTCCATGGTGCCTCCTGCTGAATATAATAACTCATCTTAGTGATTTATTATAATATACTTTTTTCAATTTGTCTATGGTGATTTATAATTTTTTTCAAACTTTTTCCACGAAAATCTCCCCTATGTCCCCAGAATAACAAGTCCGTCCAGGGCTTCCCGGACGGACTTATATTTATTTTATATGGACAGATAAACAATGACCGCCGTCAGTATGAATACCATACCGATGGTTCCCAGCACCAGGCCGGATGTGCTGACGCCGTTTCTGTAGCCACGCCGTCTTGCGCAGAGTCCGAAAATAATTCCCATCACAGGCATGGCGGAGATCATGATCAGGCCCATAATATCCGAGAAATCTATGTCATAATAGTTAGGATAGTAAGACCCATAATACTCCTGATAGTACTCCAACGCATCCACAGCAGAGCCCAGGAAAACAAAGGCATAAATCAGACCAATAATACCCAGTACCATAGCGGCAATTCCGAAGCCTCTGCCGGGGATCTTGGGCTGTGCATAGGCCACGGGCGGCTGATAGGGATATCCGTAGGGCGGCTGATAGGGTTGATGAGGCAGCTGATAGGGCTGTTGATAGGGCTGCTGGTAAGGCTGTTGATAGGGTTGGTTGTACGGCTGTTCCACAGGCTGCTGATAAGCTTGCTGTACCGGCTGCTCCACGGGCTGCTCTCCCGGCTTTTTCAGAGGTGCCCCACACTGATTGCAGAACGCAGCATTGGCGGGATTCTCCTGTCCGCAGAGTATACAATAAACTTTATCCATGGTTGTTCTCCTTTCCGGTTTTCTTCAGTATAGCACAATATTTTGCCCAAAGCAATATATCACTGAAACCTCATCCGGGGCTGCGCACAGCAAAACCCTTACAGGAAAATATATTTCAGTATAAAAAGAACCGCCAGGATATACATCAGCGGGGTGACCTTCTTGGCCTTGCCGGTGCAAACATTCAGCACCACATAGGAGATAATGCCCAGGCTGATACCCTCGGAAATGCTGTAGAACAGGGGCATGGCAATGATAGCGATATAGGCTGGAATTGCCTCGGTCAAATTGTTGTCGTCAAAGCGGATTTCGGCAACAGTGCTGACCATCAGGAAACCAACCATGACCAAAGCAGGAGCGGTGGCAAAGGAAGGGATGGTGGTAAACAAAGGCGCAAAGAGCGTAGACAGCAAGAACAGCAGACCAGATACCATGGCGGTAAGTCCCGTGCGTCCACCGGCTGCAACGCCGGAAGCGGACTCCACAAAGGTGGTAACAGTGGAAGTTCCCAGCACAGCGCCGGCAGAGGTGCCGATGGCATCTGCCAGCAGCGCCGGTCTGATCTTTGGCAGGCGGCCGTCCTTATCCAGCATATTTGCCTTGGTAGCCACACCAATCAGCGTTCCCAGGGTATCAAACAGATCCACAAACAAGAACGCAAACACCACGACCACAAGATCCAGCACCTTAATGGCGCTAAAATCCACCCGGAAGCACTGACCAAAAGTAGCTCCCAATTGGGAGAAATCAAAAGAAATGAATTGTGCAGGGATCAGAGAATAAAACTTTGCCTCAGGATCAGGAACATAAATTCCCAGCAGCTCGCAGCCAATTCCCAGCAGCCACGTGCCAATGATCCCAAAAAGGATCGCTCCCTTCACATTGCGAATGTAGAGAATCGCAGTCAACAAAATGCCCAGCAGCGCAAGCAGCGCAGTAATGCCCTGGGTAGAGAAATCCTCCGCGAAGTTTGTAATCGTTACCAAAGTAGATTCCTTCGCCACGACTAGCTTTGCATTCTGCAGACCGATAAAGGCGATAAACAATCCAATACCTACAGAAACACCACGCTTCAAGTTCAGGGGAATGGCATTAAAAATGGCCTCACGGACATTGGTCAGAGACAGCACAACGAATATCAGACCTTCCGCAAAAACCGCCAGCAAGGCGATCTGCCAGCTGTATCCCATCTGATCCACCACCGTATAGGCCAGGTACGCGTTCAGGCCCATGCCGGCTGACAGTACAAAGGGCAAATTGGCCATAAAGGCCATGCACATAGTGGCAATAAACGAAGCAATGGCTGTTGCCAGCAACACCGCACGGGAATTCATTCCGGCATCGCCCAAAATGCTGGGGTTTACCGCCAGTATGTAGGCCATGGTCATAAAGGTGGTGATACCTGCCACAACCTCTGTTTTCACAGTGGTTCCCTTTTCTTTTAGCTTAAATATTTTTTCTAACATTTTTGCTCCTTCTCCTCTTTTCGTTGTGTCTCAGATAAATTATACCGATTTTTCCCAAAAAGGCAACTTCTAATTGAGGAGTATTGTCATAAATCCCCAGCTCAGTATCTACCTGTATTTCAAATTCAAATTTTCCTCTTTGCCTCCCCTGCAGTAAACGCTGATTAATTCTACCACCCTAAGGCTATTTATGGTATAATAGAGAAAAGGGGTGTTTTAAATGGAAAAACAGCAGAATTTTACGGATATTGAGTATACCAAT
>JAZNHQ010000069.1:0-31403 GCA_045577035.1 Faecousia sp.
GCCCATGGGCTTCTCGGAATTTTTTATTTCTTGCGGTTTTTCAGTATGAGCCAATAGTTTTTCAGATCCTTCCACCGGATCTTGCGGATGGCAATATCCGCCAAAAGGATTCCCAGAATCAGCATGGAGAAAATGGGCGTAAAGTCAAAGATCACCGCCACGGAAGGCATTTTTACATTGGCGTGGGCTTGCAGATCGTCAGTGACCATGCCGCCGGAGAAGGCACAGACGGCCTCCACAAGCGGTTGCCCCTGGGAAGCCATGGCATCATACTCTGTTGACCAATTCATGGCCAGGGTAGTCTGCAGAATGTCGATCACCGTGCCCTGGGCATCGGTTTGGGTCACGGTCACAGGATAAATACCGGCGCTCGGTGTGGGAAAGCTTGTGTAATACACGCCCGGCTCCAGCCGGTGCATGGGATAGTCTTTTTCTCCCACAGTGGCAGTGAGCGTATATTCTTCGGTGTCAGTGGTCTGCACGGTCAGCTGCGCCGTCTTAGTGTAGGGGGTAAATTGAGCGGTCATGGTGCTGCTGGGATGGGCATCTCCCAGGGTATGGGAAACCATTGCGTGGATCAATGTGGTGCCGCTTTCGCTGTTTAGCCATTGGCTGCACCAATCTGCGCTCAAATCACCGGCAAAATAGGACACCTTGCCTGCGCCGTACTGCCAGGTGGCGTAGACCGGATGCTTCTCCTGGGTGGTCAGAATTTCCTGGGCGCCCTGCTTCAGTGTGGTGCCCAAATAGCCCTGCAAAGAGGGGATTGCACCCAGTCCCTCAGTCAGTGAGGTTTGCTCTGCCACCACCGGCTGGAACTGTCCGGTGATCAGCGAGTTAATGGACATGGTTTCGGTCAGTGTCAGCATAATATCCGGCAGGGAAGTGGCATCGGTCACATAGTGGTACTGTCCACCGGTGGTGTTGGCCATGGTTTCCAGGGTGCTGGAGGTATAACCCAAGCCGATGGTGGTAATGCTGATGCCGTCCTGAGCGATCTGGGGGATCAGATCCCGGTATTCGGTGTCCGCGGGGCTGCCGTCCGAGATAAACAGAATATGCTTAATGGCAATATCCGATTGCAGCAGCTGCTCATGAGCCAGCTTCAAAGCATCGGTGTAATAAGTGCCCTGGGCGGTGGTAAGGCCGGAAACGATGCGGTTGAGCTGATCCTTCCGTTCCCGGGTATTTTTTGCCAGCTCGGCTTCCACAGTGGCAGTACGGCTGAAGGTAATAACACCCACATAATCATTGTCGGTCATGCCCTCCACGCAGCGGATAGCACCCTGCTTGGCAAGGGACATATAGGTAGAATCCTGGCTCATACTCAGCGAGCAGTCCATGATCAGCATCATGGCCACAGGATCCTCATTACCGGTACGGCTCAGGGACATTTTTACCGGCAGCATCTCTTCAAAGGCAGTGCCCTGCATGTTGCCGTACATCAGGGTGTTGGGGCCGCCCAGCACCAGCAGGCTGCGCCCAAACTGGGATACATATTGCTCCAGTAACCGATCATATTCCCAGGGGAGCCGGTCAGCATCCACATTGGCAAGGATCATGCCGTCATAGCGGCACATTTCGCTTAGGCGCTTGGGGGCATCTTCGGGATCCACCACAGTGACCCGGTTTTTCTGCTGCAAAAGCTGTACCAGGGAAGCGGACTGGGGGCGGTTTCCCGCAATCAGAAGCACCGAGGGCATATCCTTTACCTGGACACAAACCTGTACTTCATTGTTTTGGGGCAGGGTGTCCCGCTCACATTCCAGCACCGCACGGTAGGTGTGCGGCTGTGTATCGTCGATCTGCACGGTCAGTGGGATCGGCTTCGTGCCTACGATGGTCTCCACCTCCAGGGTGGTCAGCAGCACATCGTTGTCGTAAACGGTCAGTGTGCCTTTTGCGTAAGTATTGCTCTGCAGCTCCACCGTCAGCTCCGCTTGGGCACCGGCATACACGGTTTGGGGTGCAATGAAATCGGCCAGCTGTACCTCTGCGGTATACAGTGGAATGTCATAATACACCGCGTCGATCCGCACGCCTTGGGAGTGCAGGTATTGGGCGGTGCTCTCCGCGCTGCCATCGGTTTGCTTGCCGTCGGTCAGTAAGATGATCCGACCAGCCCGGTCATCCGGCAGCTTGCTGTAGGCAAACTCCAGGGCGGCGCCTAAATCGGAGGCATCTGCCCGAGTGGGGGATAGAGAGTCGTCCCATTGGTGGCTGTACACACAATCGTTGGCAAATACCACCACCTCCACCGGGGCGTTATTGCCGATCAGCTGCGCAAGCTGGGCGGCGTTTTCTCGGATGGTGGGGTGAACGGATTGGGTACTGTCAGACAGATCCACCACCAGCACCACGGCCTGGGAATCGGTGGTGCGGGTAATGGCGGTACGGGCCAAAATCAGTACCAGCAGCACAGCTGCCAGGCTGTGCAATACCAGTGCGGCAATATGCCGGAAGGATTTTCGCCGTTTGGGATTGATCCGCAGCCAGGGCAACAGGATAAGCCCCAAAGCGGGCAATGCCAGTAGCAGCAGCCAGGGGCGGTCAAAGAACAGTTCAGTATTGTTCATAGTGATATACCCCCCATTCTGCCAGCAGCAGTAGCAGCAAAACTGCGGCAATATATGGCCAAAGCTGGGTCAGCGCATCCTGTGTACCGGGGATGCCTTCGCCTGCGTTCACGCTCTCCCCGGGCAGACATTGCACCTCGCCCTGGGGAATGTGGACAAAGAAGCTGGCGTACTCGCCGCCGGTCTCGGTTTTCAGAACCGCCGTATGGACACCGGGCGTCTCCGGTACAAAAGCAGAAGCGCCACCTTGTACCGACAGTTCTACGGCAGTGCCATCCGGCTGCTGGACATATAGCCCCGTGGCCGCAGGCAAAATGTTAATGGATACATCCTCACCCATGGCAAAATCCGTCTTGTCCAGCAGATCAAACACCGAATGCTCCAAAATATTGCGCATAAGCACCACATAATCTGTCTGCATGGGCAGGTTGCTGTCATGCAGATCAAAGCCCAGTACGGTGAATCGCTGACCGGAATCCTCCACCTTTGTCATGCAAACAATGGATTTTCCGCAGTATAAAACCGGCTCCCACTTTCCGCCGCCGGACAGAGCCGTGTAACGGCGCACAGTGGTGTCGTAAAGGTTCAGATCCGCATACAGCGCATGCCCCATTTGTCCTTTGGTCAGAGAGGTGGGAACATCGTGATACCCCATGGTTGTCACACCCCGGGGGAGGAGTTCCGTGCCAAATTGCAGAATTGAGCCGTCTGTGGGGTATTTCTGGGGATAGATCCCATCGAAAATGTACAGGTCGTAGCCGCTTAAGTAAGAATCGTCAATGCCGTTGATGGCAGTGACTGCGCAATTTCCCATGGCACCCAGTACCGTGTTCAGATACAGAGGCGAGCTGCTGACCACCAAAACCTTATACATGCGCTGATATCCCTTGCAGATGCTCAGGGAGTTGTCAGCGGCCAGACCGTCATTTTGGTCGATAAATAGCTCCATGACCTCAAATTCATCATCCGTAAGGCTGGAGAAGGCTACTTCGATTTGGGTGTCCACAGGGCAGTGTACCGAGTGTGCGCTGTGAATGTTTCCATCCACACGCAGACCCACATACAGGTCTGCATCCCGGTTATGGCTGGTGAGCAGTCCCACGGGATAGCTTTCACCCTCCTCCGTATGGGCAAAGGAAAGGGCGTCCAGGGAAATGTTCCACTCGTTTTCATTTAGGTTATGGATACGGATATTCCGGGAGCCGGTATGCTCCTGATCCGTATAGAAAAACAGCTTGGTAGGCCCCTTTTGCTGTAAAGGCAGGATCAGATCCAGGGCGCTGTCTATATCGCAGCTGCCATAGCCGCATACAGCCCGGTTCAGTGCCAGACGAATGCTGTTGGCGGATTGGGAATTCTGCAGAAGATAGGATGCCTTGTCACCGGCCAGCACCACGCTGAGGCTGTGACCTTGATCCACACAGGAAGAAAGCTCACGAACCTGCTCCAAGGCCCGGTCAAAGCGGCTAACGTCGTTATCGTCCTTGATCTGCATACTGGCAGAGCTGTCGATGATGGCAATATACTGGGTGCTTTTTCCTGTGACCATGGCGGGCTTAGCTACCATTAGACTCAGAAAGACGATCATCAGAAGCTGCAAAACAAACACCAGCGCCCTGCGCAGCTTTTGCAGGGGCAGGCGTTTTTTCATAAATCGGCTGCTCAGCTTCCAAATAAAGGTGCTGGAAACCGGTCGATCCTCATGGTGAGAGCGGATCAGATAGATCACGATCAGCACCGGAATGCCCAAAAGCAGCCACAAACCGGAAGGATTCAGTAGTCTCATAAGATCATCCCTGCCTCCGTTGCGTGCTGAAAGAGCATCTTTTCGATGCTTTCATCGGTGCGTATCTGAATAAAGCCGATCTCCCTGGCGGCGCAGAAGTTAAGAATATCTTGATGCAGCCAGCGCAAAGCCTCCTCGTATGCTTTGACGGAGGTGCGGCTGACCTCTGTGCGATAATGGCGGCCATCCTCCGGATCCTGTGCTTCTGTGTCCAACATATTGATTTTACCGCTCATGGCAGGGGTCACCTCATCGGGCGAAAGCACTTGGATCAGCCAAACCTCCCGCCCATGAAATACCAACCGATCCACCGCACGCTTCCAATCAGAATCGGTCAGAAAGTCAGAAATGATAATGCTCATGCCGTCATTTTTGCCAAAATCCCGGGAAATGGCGGCGTTTAGATCACAATCGCCGTAGAATTCCAGATGATTGAGCCGATCCGCAGCGGTGTAAAAAGCTTCCCTGCCCACAATGGTGGGGCACAGGGCGCTGCACTGATCCTGGTGGATGGCGTACAAGCTGACCCGATCCATGGCCTGTACCGAAAGGCAAGCAAAAGCTGCCGCCAGTTTCAGGGCGGCTTGTGCCTTGTCCGGCTCACCCCAATCCATGGAGGCGGAGGCATCTATATAGATTTTATGATGCAGCTGTCGTTCGTCCACAAACAGCTTCAGAAACAGCTTTTCAAAACGGGCGTAAAGATTCCAGTCGATCCGTCGCAGATCGTCACCCTCGGCATACTCCCGAAAGTCCGCAAACTCTGCGGAGCTGCCGTAGGCCTTGGAACGGCGGTTGCCGCCGAACAGGCCGTTCATGGGATTCTTGATCCGCAGATCCCGGCCTTCCAGCATGGCAAGAAACGCCCCGTCAATCACTTGTCGCATATATTAACCTCAAAACTTCAATTTATCGTTCTGTTGGTTGTGCGCACTGCACCCAACTTTTGTCATTGCGGTAAGTAGCGCACACTGGCGTGGCAATCCCCGCAGCAAAGGTAACTTCTATTGTGGTTCCTTGTAAAAATGGACATTGGAGATTGCCAAACCAGTGACTCGGTCACTGGTTCGCAATGACGCACCATTTTAGATTGTGCTTTTATTAAAGAGAGCGATAAATATGGAGTTATTTCTTCGATAATTTCTCTTTAATGGTCTGCAGGGGAGAGGGCTTCTTGTTCAGTTCCTCAATGAGTCTGGTGATCAGCGTGTCCGCATCCACCTTTTCGGTCACAGCTGTAAAGCTGGGCTTGATCCGGTGACGCAGAACGGGATGTGCCAGGGCGTTAATGTCCTCATAGGACACATTGTACCGCCCCTGCATCAGCGCACGCACCTTGCCGGCGGTGATCAGTGCCTGGGCAGCACGGGGGCTGGCACCAAAACGGATGTACTGACGGGTAAACTCCGGAGAATCCGGAAGCTCCGGATGGGTGGCGGACACCAAACGCATGGCGTACTGCAGCACCTCGTCCATAATGGGGATATCCTTTGCGGTCTGCCGCATCAACAGCAGAGCCTGTGCATCCAAAACGGCCTGGGCCTGCTCGTCCATGGTCTTTTGGGTCATGGTGACGATGCTTGCCAGCTCTTCCACAGAGGGGAAGCCTACCATCAGCTTGAACATAAAGCGGTCGGTCTGGGCTTCGGGCAGGGGATAGGTGCCATCCTGCTCCACAGGGTTTTGTGTGGCAAGCACGAAGAAGGGCTCTTCCAAATTAAAAGTGCGGCCGCCGGCGGTAACAGTATGCTCCTGCATGGCTTCCAAAAGGGCAGACTGAGTCTTGGGGGTGGCACGGTTGATCTCATCAGCCAGGATAATACTGCTGAAAATAGGGCCTTTTTGGAACACCATGCGGCTGTTGCCTTGGGTGTCCTTCTGGATAATATTGGTGCCGGTCACGTCTGCGGGCATCAGGTCGGGGGTGAACTGGATACGGGAGAAGGGCAGGGAAAATGCTCTGCCCATAGAGCGTACCAAACGGGTCTTGCCTACGCCGGGCACGCCCTCCAAAAGCACGTTGCCGCCTGCGATCATGGCGATGACAGCCTCTTCCACTACCTGGCGCTGACCTACCATGTCCTTTGCGATTTCCTGTAATATCTGCTTGCTTTTCTCAGCGAAAAATGCAATTTCCTTTTCAGTAATCATGTTCGAAACTCCTTAGCTTAAAGCTGAATAGTAAAGATCAAATAATTCCTGTAGCTCCTCGGAGATCTCGCCGGACTCCAGGGCTTGTAAATACTGGGCGTAGTAGGCGGAAAAAACCTGCCCGTAGGTGACACTGCCGGAGATGGGATCGTAGACCTCCTCCAGCATGGTGCTGGGCTGGTTGCCGGCAGGGCCGGAAGCCATACCGCCCACCTGTCCGCTGGAGCCCAGGGAACCGCCGCCCAGGCTGGAGTCATCACGGTTGCCCATCTGACCGCCGCTGCTTTCAAATTGACTGCCGGAGGCTTCATTTTTCTTGCCTACCAGGTTTTGAATGCCTTGGGCCATAACATCGTCCACCTGCTCAAATTCCGCTTCCAGGAGCAGCTGCTCATCCAAAGCCTGCATAATGGCTTCTTCGCCCTGCTGGAATACAGTAGACAAAGCTTCGGGGTCCTCCGGATCTGTCTCTTCGTAAATTTCCTCCTCGTAGCCTTCCTCCGGATCCTGGGTCAGAGTGGGGTTCAGACTGTAGGAAAGCCCGGCCAGGCCGCCCGCGAAGCTTTTGACAGCCATATACAGAGGATCCTCCGGGCTGACCCCGGAGTATTCCAGAGCAGCGGACAGATTGTTGCTCAGCTTGGTGACCAAAGCACGGTCGTTCTCCAACTGAAGCTGCAGCTCGTCCATGGTGTCGGAAATTCCCAATACATCGTCAGCAATGTTTTTACCCAGAGGGCGGGGCAGCTCATATCGCTGCATGGCAGCGCCGATGCTGTAGCGGGAAATACTGGATTGCATAACCTGGGACATATCCTGCCGTGCCTGTTCGATCAAGGCTGCCTGCTCCAACTGATCGTCTGTGCTTAACAGATCCTTTTCCAGCTGCTGCAGAATTTCCTCCAGCTTTTCCAAGATCTCCGCTGACAGGTTCGTGCCATAGATCTCCTGCCGCAGCTGGGAGATCAGTGCATCCACTTCCCGGGCCCGTGCCAGCTCTTCGGCACTTAAGCCGGTATCCGGCGCGAAAATATTGTAGGGGATCAGCAGTATACCAATTGCCAGGATCACCGCCACTGCGCATATGAGCAGCCGCCGGAGCGGCAGCTTGCAGGGCAGCTGACCGGGGTCGGTCTGACGGATGTGGGAAATGGCATCCTTGCGCTGCAGCTGCACCAGGGTGCCCCGCTTTTTGGCAAACGCCAACATCGTGCCGGAGCGCTCCTGCAGACCTGTGGCATCCAGCTTGGCGGCAATGCGCCTGGAGGTAGGGTAGTGCAAAGTCATGCTGATGCCAAAGCCCAGGAGAAAACCGCTTCCAAAGATCCCCAACACCGTGCCCATGGCAGGCGCGCAGATCAGTATATGGTATACACCGGATGCGGCAAAAACACAGACAGCGCCTGTGATCACGCCATTTACGGCGCAAAGCAGCAGGGCGTGCAGCATCAGCCGCGGCCAAAACCGGTGCAGTAGCTTCTTGTGTTCCATAAAAACCTTCCTTGCAGAAATAAACACTTTCGTACTTTTTTATCATATCACAGAATAGGACAATTGTCTAATACGCATTTTTTTCTTGCAATGGAAGACAGCATAAAGTATAATATACGCGTGCAAATATAAGGAAGGAGTTTCTATTATGGGACTTATTAAAGCAGGTATCGGTGCCCTGGGCGGCACTTTGGCAGATCAGTGGAAGGAGTTTTTCTACTGCGACGCACTGCCCAACGATGTATTGGTGCGCAAAGGTCAGAAAAAGACCAGTGACCGCAGCTCCAACACCAAGGGCGAGGACAATATCATTTCCAATGGCTCCGGCATTGCGGTGGCAGACGGCCAGTGCATGATCATTGTGGAGCAGGGCAAGATCGTGGAGGTCTGTGCCGAGCCCGGTCAGTTTACTTATGACAGCTCTACCGAGCCCTCTATTTTCTCCGGAAAGCTGGGCAAGTCTATTTTGGAAACCTTCAAGACCATTGGTAAGCGTTTTACCTATGGCGGCGACACGGGCAAGGATCAGCGGGTGTACTATTTCAACACCAAGGAGATCCTGGACAATAAGTTCGGCACGCCCAGTCCCATTATTTTTGAGGTGGTCAATAAGCGCATCGGCATGAGCCGTACGGTGCAGGTACGCTGCAACGGCGTGTATTCCTATACCATCAGCAATCCTCTGCTGTTCTACAGCAAGGTCTGCGGCAATGTGGAATACCAGTATACCCGTGATCAGATCGACACCCAGCTGAAGACCGAATTTGTGTCTGCCCTGCAGCCTGCCTTCGGCGCATTGGCAGAATTGGAGCTGCGCCCCGCACAGATTCCCGCCAAGGCAACGGAACTGAAAAACGCCATGAACGACGCCCTCCGTGCTGAGTGGGTGGAGAGCCGTGGTATCACCGTTGAGAAGATCGCCCTGAATCCCATTACCCTCACCGATGAGGATATGGAAAAGATCAATCAGATGGAGGATGCAGCCACCTTGGGCGGCAATGCCTCCATGATGGCAGGCCGCATGACCGACGCCACCGCCAACGCCATGGAGTCCGCAGCCAATAACGAAGGCGGCGCCATGACCGGCTTTATGGGTCTGGGTATGGCAGGCAACGCCATGGGCGGCGGCTTCAATGCAGCCCAGCAGTTCTACGGTGCCGGAATGCAGCAGCAGGCACAGCAAGCACAACAGGCACAGCAAGCAGCTGCTGACGGCTGGAAATGCGCTTGCGGTGCAACCGCCACCGGCAAATTCTGTCCCGAGTGCGGCAGCAAAAAGCCCGAGCCCACCGGCTGGAAATGCAGTTGCGGGAATATAGCCACCGGCAAGTTCTGCGGCGAGTGCGGCAGTCCCAGACCGGTAGACGAAAGCTGGACCTGCTCCTGCGGCACGGTAAACAAGGGCAAATTCTGCGCCGAATGTGGTAACAAACGGCCCTGAGACATCAACTGTTGAGGGGGAAGATTTATGAACACACTGCAACAATATAAGTGTCCCTGCTGTGACGGTGCCATTGAATTTGATTCCGGACTGCAGAAAATGAAGTGTCCCTACTGCGATTCCGAATTTGAAATGGAGACACTGGCGGCCTATGACAGCGAACTGAAAAATGAGCAGGCCGATCATCTGGAATGGAAAACCTCCGGCAACCAATGGCAGCAGGACGAAACACAGGGTCTGCGCAGCTATGTGTGTAATTCCTGCGGAGGCGAGATCGTAGGTGACGAGACCACAGCCGCTACTGCCTGCCCTTTTTGTGACAACCCTGTGGTGATGATGGGGCAATTCACCGGCCAGCTGAAGCCGGATTGCATCATCCCCTTTAAGCTTGATAAAAAAGCAGCCATAGAAGCATTGCAGCGGCATTATGCCGGTAAACGGCTGCTTCCCAAGATATTCAAGGATCAGAACCATCTGCAGGAGATCAAAGGCATCTATGTGCCTGTGTGGCTGTTTGATGCCCAGGCAAATGCAGATGTCCGATTCAAAGCTACCCGGGTGCGTACCTGGAGCGACAGCAATTATAATTACACCAAGACCGATCATTACGCCGTCAGCCGTGGCGGCAGCATCGGTTTCCAGCAGATCCCGGTGGATGGCTCTTCCAAAATGGACGATGACATGATGGAGTCCATCGAGCCCTATGACTTTTCTCAAGCTGTAGATTTCCAAACCGCCTACTTAGCCGGATATCTGGCAGACAAATACGATGTGGACGCCCACAGCAGTATTGCCCGTGCCAACGAACGGATCAAACACAGTACCGAGGAAGCCTTCGCCAAAACCGTAGAGGGCTATTCCGCGGTCATTCCGGATTTTTCCAGTGTTCGTCTTCAGCAGGGTCAGACCCGATACGCATTATACCCCGTATGGCTTCTGAATACCAAATGGAAAGAGAAAACCTACACCTTTGCCATGAACGGTCAGACCGGCAAGCTGGTCGGTGACCTGCCCATGGACAAAGCCCTATACAAAAAGTGGTTCTTTGGCATTACCGGTGCAGTCAGCGCAGCGGTCTTCGCCTTGAGCTACCTGCTTTGGATGCTGTAAGGGGGTGCGGAATATGAAGAAAATCATTATTTTCTGTCTGGCGCTTATGGTGCTGGCACTCCCTGTGTCCGCCGCGGAAAATCTGGTGGTAGACCATGCAGGTCTTCTGACATCTTCCCAGGCAGAAGAACTGGAAGCTCAGCTGTCCGAGCTGCGCAGCGCGTATGACATGGAAGTGGTCATCCTCACCACAGATTCCCTGGGCGGAAAAACGCCTCAGGATTATGCCGACGATTTCTACGACCAATACTATGGGAATGACGGTGTCCTGCTGCTGGTCAGCACAGAGGATAACGACTGGTACATAAGCACCTGCGGCTACGGTATTACCGCATTTACAGATGCGGGCATCGACTACATAGGCGAACAGATCACAGACTATCTTAGCGACAAAGAATATGTGAAAGCCTTCGAGGAATTCACCCGTCAATGTGACGATTTCCTCCGTCAGGCAAAAACCGGCGACCCCTATGATTCCCACAATCTTCCCAAAGGAGATTTCTCCCTGGTCACTAACCTGATCTTTGCATTGGTGATCGGCCTGATCGTGGCATGGATCTCCACACGGGTCATGAAGGGTAAATTAAAAACTGTTCACAAGCAGACAATGGCTGACGACTATGTAACTGCCGGCAGTATGAAAGTGGATCGTTCCAAAGATCTATTCCTGTACAGCCGCCTGGATCGCACCGCCAGACCCAGGGAATCCAGTAGCTCCTCCACCCACACCTCCTTGTCCGGACGGACCCACGGTGGCGGCGGCGGTAAGTTCTGATAAAGGAGTACTGATTATGAAAACTATTACAATTCTATTAGCGATGGCCATGCTTTTAACCATTTTGGCAGGCTGTGGAGAACAATCATCCAAGCAGACCGACACCCCCACCGCCGCCACCACCCAGGCAACCGCCCCGGCAACCACCCAAACCCCTACGGAAACACCCACGGAAGCACCTACGGAAGAACCTACCGTGGCACCTACAGAGGAAGGGGAGCCTTTGACGGATATTGACCCCATGGGTCTGGTAGGCACCTGGAAACGCACATATACAGAGGTAGAGGGTGACCGAAACGAGAATACCAAGGCAAGCATCACCATTGCCGGTGCTGATTCCGGCAGTCTGACTCTGAGCTTCACAGACCAGGAATCTCCCGATTTCAGCGCAAAGAACAAATCTCTGGAGATTCTGGCAGGGGAATTATATTCCGATTGCGAAAACGATATTTGGTATGCAAAGGCAGTCTCCGGCAAAAACACCTATGAAATGACTTTGCTGGACGACAACACCCTGGTGCTGCTGCTGACCTTCGATTTTGACGGTTATCCCATGGTCAGCGCCCAATGGTTCGCCCGTCAATAATTTTCCAAGGAGGCAAGTATTATGAAAAGATTATTCAGCATCCTTATTTGCGTACTGATGCTCATGGCTCTGCTGCCTGCAACGGTTTCTGCCGCAGAATCTGAGATCAAAACCTTGAACATTAAGATCAAGGACCCGGTAGCCAGCTATACACCCGGCACTGTCATAGGCATGGACAGCAACATCAACGATCCCATGGGCAATATTCCCACCAAGATCGTTACCTGGAAGGATACCTTTAATAATAAGACCTTGACCAATAAGGATGAATTTGTTGCCGGTCTGCCTTATAAGGTGACCGTTCAGCTTGGCTGCTTTGTAGGATACACTTTCGCCAGAGATATTTACGGACAGCTGGCTGCAAAAATTACCATCAACGGCAAAGCCGCCACCATTGATAAGGTCTATTACACCGAGGGAAAGATCACCAATATTATCGCCAGCTATGAGTACAGCGCATTGCCCGGTATGGTGATCTCCAGCGCCCTGGTGAAGGGTATCCCTACCCCTGTGGCAGGCAATATGCCCATTTACTCCTTTACCATCAATTCCAACGCCTATGGCTTTTATCACACCGAGCCGATCACCTGGTATGATGAGACCGCCAAGCATTTCCTGGACAGCGGTGATACCTTTGTAGAGGGCCATCGCTACACGGTGGGGATCTGGCTGGCCGCCAATCGGGAAAATGGCTACACCTTTAAGGTCAGCGGCGGCGATCCGGCTGTGGATGTGACCCTGAACAGCTTTGCCCCGGATTCCGTAGTCACCGCCTATGAGCAGGACCCCCGTGAGGTGATTGCGATCTCCTATACCTTCCCTGCCTGCAAGGCGGCCCACACCCATACACCCTCGAATTGGCGCACCACCGGAATCTATCACTATACGGTCTGCACTACCTGCGGTGATTTCCTGGAGCAGGAGGATCACAAGGGCGGCACTGCTACTTGCTCCCAAAAAGGAAAATGCACCGTCTGTGGCTATGAATACATAGAAGAAAACGAAAACCACACCCCGGATACCTCCAAGTGGGTTGCCCGGGCAGATATGTACCATTTCCACAAATGTACCCTTTGCGGTGCCCACTGTGATATCGAGGACCATCGCTGGAGTCCCAAGTATCATCCCGTCAATGCCAGCGGCCACGCATATCAGTGTGCTGACTGTAAAGGCTATGACCAGGTACATCCCCACAACCCCGGTCCTGAAGCTACCGCTGATACACCTCAAACCTGTAAGGATTGCGGCTACATTATTGAGCCTGCGAAGAACCACCAGCATGATCTGACGAAAGTTCCCCAGACACCGGCTACTTGCACGCAGGAGGGCAACATCGAATACTATGTCTGCACCGGCTGTAACGATTGCTTCACCGATGCCGAAGGCAAGAACAAGATCCCCGAAACCACGAGTGTTCAGGTAGGCGCTTTGGGACACACCGCTTCCGAAAGCTGGAGCTATGACGAGCAGTACCATTGGCGCAGCTGTGATATCTGTAAGGTCATTTTGGAGGAGACCAATATGCACCATGAATTCGCGGATGGTATCTGTACCACCTGCGGCTACAAAGAAGGCGCACAGATCGAACCCTCCGAAGAAACCGAATCCACACAGCCTACAGAGCCCGAAAAAGATATCACTCCCAACCAGGAGCCCAAAGACTCCAACTGGATGCTGATCATTCTGGTGGGACTTGTATGCTTCGGCGCCGCCACTACCGTGTCCGTGATCCTGCTAAAGAAAAAGAAGAAATAAAAAGGAGAAGCATATGAAAAGAATTATCGGTATTCTTTTGGTCATTATGACCCTGTGTCTAATAGCCATGTCCGCGGCTGCGGCGCCGGTGGGTCCGGAGATCACCCTGGAACCTCAGAGCCCTAATTATCCGGAATACAGTGTTGCCATCTACACCGTCAAGGCCACCGGCACCAATCTGACAGCCACCTGGTATATTTCCTATGAGGGAAAAACCTACAACGCCTCCGCAATCGGCGGTACTATGCAGCCCTGGGAAGCCTATGCCGGAGAGCTCTACGGCGCAAAGAAGCTGGATGCCAACACCTTTGCCTTTGTCTTTGAAGGTATTGAGCACGGACTGAACGGCTCCCAAATTTGGTGTGTCATCGAGGACGGCCATTACAGTGTGACCAGCCAAAAGGCATACATCCAAATGGGCAATCCTGCCACACCCCCGGAAATCTTAAGTATTCCCGCAAAAATCACCGTGGCACAGGGTGAGGCTGCAGAAATTCGCTGTGTAGCCCGTTCCAACGACCAAAGCCAGCTGGGCTATATTTGGTACGAAACCTCCACAGGAAAGCTGGAGGACATCCAGGCCATGGATCGCGGCACGGAATTGGGCGATTTTATTATCTGCGACACCTCTAAAACAGGTACCCGTTATTATGTCTGCGCCGTGAATACCTCCAACGGCGGCATTACCTACAGCAGCGTAGTGCCTGTTACCGTGACCGCGGCAGCTGCCACCGTGGAGCCCACGATCCAGACCAAGAGTCTGCCCGAAGCCACCGCAGGCGAAAACTACTCCGCTCAGATCAAGTGCAACGATCCCAAGGCAGAATTCGCCGTATACTACAACCCCGGCAAGGCCAATGACTTTAATAAGACCGGCCTGAACCTGTCCGCTGACGGCAAGATCACCGGCACGCCCACAGCCCCCGGCAGCTACCAATTCTGTATCTGCGCTGCCGGTGCAGGCGGTGAGGATTACATGGTCTACACTCTGGTGGTCAAGGAAGCTCCCATCACCACAGAGCCTGCAACCGAGCCTGATACTGAGCCCTCCACCGAGCCCACTACCGAGCCGGTTGAGACTGTCATTTCTACAGAACCCACAGAAATCACCCCTACCGAAACACAAAGCACCACCGAGCCCACCGTAAATACCAATAACAAGAACGATTCCGCGGGAATCTCCCCCTGGATCGTTGTGCTGGTTGGTCTGATCGCCGCCGGTGCCGGTGTGGGTGTTGCTCTAATTTTGACAAAAAAGAAATCTAAATAATTCAGGAGGAATTATTATGGGATTTATGGATTGGCTGAAGGGCACCTTCGGTAAGCAAACCTGTGCTTTTTGCGGAAACCAGGTTGGCATGATGAAGCGTACCAAGATCAAAAACAAGGAGTTTATCTGCAACGATTGCGGTCGCAGTTGCTCCCGTTTTATTGAAAAATATCGCTATACCAAAGACGAACTGCTGGGACATATGGAGTATATGAAGCGGCAGGAGGCTCTCTACGAAAAATGGGGTGGTCAGTTCACCCTGGCAGTTCCCAGCGTACCCGCCAAGCATTCCATCGAATTTTATGACGAGCAGGGTATGTTCCGTATTCGCTTCAGAGACGGTGACGACCGTTACCCCAAAGAGTTTATCCGCTACGACCAGGTGGCCGCCTATGAGCCCTATCTGGAGGAAGGCGAACCCGATGAGCCGGGTAAACCCAAGGTGTTTGGCGAGTGCGGTGTGGATATCACCTTGGTGGGCGCACAGGAGGATATGAGTACGCTGCGGCAGGGACTGCGTGCACACCCTTACATCACCAAAAGCATCCGGGTATGTATCAACGACCGGGACCGTCACATCGGCGAATTGGAGGTCAATCAGATCATTGGCCATTTTGACTACATCTTTGGCGTAAATGACGACACCAAGGGATTGTTCAGCTTTGGGCCCACCAAACAGCAGAAGCGTGAAGGCGAGGCCTTAAAAGCCATGGGCGGTATGTTTGGCGCAGCGATCAAGGCTGCCAAGACCGGTGAGGTTTCCCAGGAGGATGCCGCTAAGGTAGCCGATGCCATGGCTAAGGTCGATGATGCCGCTACCGGCGGTCTGGCCCGGTTTACCCGCCTTGCAGATGAAGCAGAAGCACAAATTAATTAATCATGAAGCATTTGTCGGTGTAGAGTACACACACTATTTTTGGGTAGTCGATCACGCAACCGGCGAAGTTACGGACGGCGTCACAGCACCTGGCCTCTTCGGTTTCGATATCAGTGGCTGGGATATCACTGAGGATCAGTACGCATGGATCGCAGGTCAGCTCTTCGGCGTGGACAGTGGAAGAACCTGGCCGCTGGAGGGTGAGGAAGAGACCAGCGCTCCCGTGGTCAATGTGGATGCTTCCGAGCTGCTGGGCACTTGGCTGCAGCGTGACAGCGACTGGGACGACACCTTCATTTTCAATGCGGACGGCACCGGTGTTGTGATCAGCGGTCCTGAGTATCCCTTTACCTATGCTGTCAACGGTGACATTCTCACGCTGACCTATGATGACGGCGATCAGGAAGAGTTCACCATCTCCGTAGACGGCAATTTGCTGACTATGATCGATAAGTGGGACGAAGAACTGCTGCTGGATAAGCAAACAGAAGAAGCACCCGAAACAGGGAATGACCAGGCCGAGGCTTCTGAGCCTGCCGCACCTACCCTGAAGGAATTGATCATCGGCACCTGGGAGGATCAGGAAACCGAATACAAAGAAACCTTTACCTTTCATAAGGACGGCACCGGCAAGTACAGCTTCGAAGACGGCGGCCATTGGGAGTACACCTTCACCTACGAATGGTACAACGGCGACTATGTGGAGTTCACCTATGATGACGATGGCTCTGTCAGCGGCTTCACCGTGCGCATCGAGGGCGATGTAATGTATGTCTCCAACACGGTTGTTTCGGATATGCCGCTTGTCCGCAAGTAAGAAAAGTGAGGAATACACAATGAAAAAATTTTATGCGATTTTATTGACTTTGGCAATACTCCTGTCCCTGGCTGCCTGCGGCGGTGAGGAAAAGAAATCCGACGGCGGCAGCAACACCAAAACCCCTTCAGCCGATCTGCAGACCATGGAAATGGAGATCGAGGCCAGCGGCCTGGAGGAGCTGACCAAGGTCACCATCGGCGCACCCAAGAGCATGCATATTGAAGAAAACGACTGGAACATCGTCTTCACCGACGAGAAGCAGGATGTGCAGGTAGAGGCATATCTGCTTTGTGACTACGACTGCTATGCTATCAACCAGGAGTATGCAAAGGACGAATACGAAGGCTACGGTGAGCAGAAGTTCGGTGATTTCGATGGCTACTATTATATCAGCGAAAGCGGCTATTATGTGGAAGTATTTGTGTATCTGGGCTGTGTGGCAGAGATGGACGATGTGTATCTGAGTTTCTCCATCAGCGCCCTGGAAGGTGAAACCGATCCCATGGGGCTGTTCAAGCTGGCAGATGTGCAGGCCATTCTGTCCTCCGCCGCATTCTATCCCGCACAGGAAGAAGCCGCCTAAAGCACTCCTGTCCCATATCCCCAAGGATACTTAAAGACCCCAAACCGTCAAGGTTTGGGGCCTTTTATTGTTTTATCGCACCCATTTGAAGGGTGTTTTTTTGCAAAATACCAGGAATTCCGCCAGCAGGCACACGGGCAGGGCAGCAAAGAAATCCACCGCCGAATGCTGCTTGATAAACATGGTAGACAGGCAGATCATGGCTACTGCAACGACCACGAAGGCCTTCCAAATGGGGCTTGCGCCTTTCTGCCTTACCCAAACCGAGGCAATGCCGATAGAGTATGCCACATGGAGCGAGGGACACACGCCGGTGTTGGTATCAAAGCTGTAGATCAGGCCGATTAGATCCGACAGCAGGTTATCCCGGGGGAATACCTCCGGGCGCAGATCCTGCCGGGTAGGATAGAGAATATACACCACCATGGCACAAGCCTGGGTGATCATGATGTAGGTCTGCAGGCGCTTGAAGCTGCGCACATCGTACATGGCAAACCAGCCCAGGGAGATCACGATCAGAATGTACCAAAATACATAGGGGAGCACAAACCACTCGTTAAAAGGGATCACATCGTCCAACCACATATGTACCGGGGCGCAATTCTCCACCGGGATCAGATTCTCCGTCAGAAAATACAGGGCAAAATAGACCGCCCAGCCCAAAAGCAGCAGCAAATGGGAATAGGAAGGATCCTTCAGTTTTGAAAGGCGGAATTTGCGGTAATCAACCACGGGTTGCTTCATAGGAATTCTCCTTATTGGACGGATAGTACTTTTTGGGAATGTTGCGGTAAGGCACCACCGTGTGCTCCGGCAGAGCCCGGGCCACCTGGGTGATCTCCTCCATCAAATAGTCACAGATCTTTCTGCGCTGGGTGTCCATGGACTCCTCCGGGCAGAAACGGATAGGCTTGCCGCAATGGACCTGGTGCAGCCGGGGCGCTATGTATATGGGCACAAAGGCCACCGCTTTTCCGGTCTTTTTGTAGTACAGCTTTGCCACATCTATGAATTTATCCTGGAAATCGTAAATGATGTTATTTCGCTTCACATCATGCTCCGGGAAAATCACCACGGATGTGCCCTCAGCAAGAATATTGACTGTATTCTTAAAGGTGGAGATGATCCGTGCATCCCGGTACACACCAATGGTGTTGGCGTTATTGAACACAAACACGGACAGCGGTGCGATCAGATAGGACAGGATCTTGTAAAACCAGTGGGTATACTTGGGCTTCTGAGACCAGAAATCCTTGAATGCATACTTGGGTACATCCTTCAGATGCATCATTTCTCCGGCGCACCAGGTATAGCGCTCAATGGGAAAATAAAACTCGCAGATCATAGGCCCATTCATTTGGGTATGATTTCCCACGAAGATCACAGGCTCATCGGGAATATTCTCCGTGCCGTAAAACTTTGTATTGGGATAGCATGCCTTGAGCAGCCATTTGGCGATCTTATAAGGGATCGAGGGTTTCTTCTTATTTGCCATGGGGATCATCCTTTCCGGTACTGCTTCATATTTTGCCACATTATCGCAAATTTTTCAACTGTAATTCAACAAATTTTCAAAATCCAATTTGTCGTTCTGAGCAGTTGGTTAGGCGCAGCGAAAGCCTTCCCCCTTGGGGGAAGGTGTCACCAGTGCGCACACTGGTGACGGATGAGGGGCGTTCGTCACAGGACCTGTGCCGTGGTGCGTTGTCGGACATTGCTGACCCCTCATCAGTCAAAAATCAAATAGATTTTTGACAGCTTCCCCCCAGGGGGAAGCCTTTATGTATCGTAATAACAGAACGATAAATATGAATTTAAATGGCTTCTGGTAATAAACGGAAGTGATTGCAAATCTGGCCGGATTATGATAATATGATTTTGGAGGTGAGTATTCTATGAAAAAGCTATTGACCCTGTGTCTTGCCCTTATGCTCCTTCTGACCACAGGATGCGCAGGCCAGACCAACAAACCGGAACAAACCAACCCCTCGTCCTCTGAAATTTCCACAGAGCCGATACAAACCGACCCTGTGCAAACCACACCGGATACCCAACCCAGCATGGAACAAACCGAACCTGCTGAGGGTTACTTGGAAATGATTCCCCTGGCAGATCAGTCCATATTCTCTGAGCCCAGCTATAACTCCACCTTCGTGGGCGTGGTAGGCAAGGCCACCAAATACACCATCGTAGAGGAAGCCACCGACGACGAAGGCAACCTTTGGGGCAAGCTGAAATCCGGCGCAGGCTGGGTGGATCTGACCGAGATCCGCTCCGGTGAGCGGGAAAAGCTGCCTGTCACCGTCAACTTTGCGGATGAGGCCCTGCTGGCAGACGAGAACACCGTCCGTTTTGTCCAGGACGATGTGGATTATGTGATCCAGGTGGCATTCCGTCCCCAACAGACACTGCGTTCCGTCTCCCTTGCCCCATATGTGATGGTGGGCGAGGATTTTGAAATTGGAGAGAACCTGTTCTACACCGACACTCTGACCCCGGACACCCCTCTGGTGGCCGATCTGGTCTTTGCCGGCGACTTCACCATGTTTGTCATCTCCTTCATGGAGGAAGACGACACCGTGCGTAATTTCGCCATTGGTGAAAGCGGCAGAAACGGAACCATTTACATGACAGAGGTCTATGTCCAATAAATCCATCCCGGAGACGGCAGTGCCGCCTCCGGGTTTCTGTAATATCTTTCCTTTTACATTTTGCACTTTGCAATTTCCATTCTTTATGCTATACTAAAATGGATAATTTGTCTGATGGAGGCGAAATGATGACTGCGAAACAAATTCGGAAGATCTACGGCATTGTGCTGAGCGTTGCGCTGATTGCCGCGGGGATCTGTCTGATGTGGGCATGCTGGCAGGTGTATACCTCCGGTGGTTCCCACCCCTTTCATGCTCAAAGCGTTGCCGAAGCCTTTGCGCCTATTTCTATTGTGGTATACCTTGCCCTGGCACTGACCCTGGGCAGCATTGTGTTGCATATGTGCCTGCCCCAGGAAAAGGAAAAACATAAAGTGGAAAAGAATTACAGCCTCATGCTGCAAAAGCTGCACGAAAAGAACGACCTGGACGGCTGTGGCGATGAAAAACTGGTTTCTGCTATTTATAAAGAGCAAAAAAACAGAAAAATGCACAAGATCATCTGTCTGATCGTGCTGGGTATCTGTTCTGCGGTATTTTTCTGCTACGCCCTGAGCAGCGAAAATGTGTTTGTGGACGAAGCCAGTCAAATCACCGGACTGATCGCAAAAGGCGCAGTGTTTATGCTGGTGTGTTTGGTGGCTCCCTTTGGCTATGGCGTATTCACCGCTTATTACTGCAAGCGCAGTATTCGCCGCGAATTGGATTTGATGAAACTGGTAGCCGCCCCCAGAACCGAGCCGCTGCCTGCACCCAAGGCCAAGCCCGGATATATGGCTTATATTCCTTATGCAGGCGCATTGATCGCTGTGGTTTTGATTGTACTGGGCGCTCTGACCGGAGGCTGGAACGATGTGCTGACAAAGGCAGTCAATATCTGCCGGGAATGTGTAGGATTGGGGTGAGCTTATGATGAAAAAAATCAAAAAATGGCTGCCCTCCAAACGCAAGCTGATGCAGCTTTATTTTGCCCTGTTGTTTAACGCAAACCTGAAGGGCTTTATCTCTGGAAAAATCCACACCGGCGGTTCTAAAGTCATCTGCGCACCCGGTATCAACTGCTACTCCTGCCCCGGTGCGGTGGGTGCTTGCCCGCTGGGTTCTCTGCAGGGTTCCTTCCAGGCCGGCAGAAGCACCATTTTCTATGTCTGCGGCATTTTGTTGCTGTATGCCTTTATGTTTGGTCGGATGATCTGTGGCTGGCTCTGTCCCTTCGGTTTTATTCAGGATCTGCTACATAAGATCAAAACACCCAAGCTGAAAAAAGGCCCTGTTACCCGGATTCTTTCTTTCTTCAAGTATGCCATTTTGGTATTCTTCGTGGTAATTGTTCCCGTGGCTTATGCCCTGCGTACAGAGCCTCTGCCCGCATTCTGTAAATACATCTGCCCCGCAGGTACGCTGGAGGGCGGCATACTGCTGCTTTCCAACAAGTATGTGAAAGATACATTTTTCTACTCCCTGGGTTTGGGCTACCTGTTCACATGGAAATTCATGCTCATGGTCAGCATTGTCATTGGCTGCGTGTTCATTTTCCGTCTGTTCTGTCGGTTCATCTGCCCCCTGGGCGCTCTGTATGGTCTGTTTAACCGCTTTTCCATCTTTGGCATTAAGGTGGAGGATTCCAAATGCACCCAGTGCGGTCTTTGTGTGAGCCACTGTAAGGTGGATATCAAAAAGGTCGGCGATCAGGAGTGCATCAGCTGCGGCGATTGCGTAGAGGTTTGCCCCACCAAGGCCATTGTTTGGAAAGGCCCACACATCTTCATTAAGGAAAACGAGATTCCCAAGAAGGATAACAAAAAGAAGCAGTTTATTACCCGGGGCATCGTAACAGCTGTCATGCTGGCTGTACTGTTCGGCGCCATCGGTTATTTCTGGGTCAATGCCCCGGAGCCTTCTGCTGCGGGTATCAATGTGGGAGACAGATGTCCCGGCGACGAGCTGGAAATCGTCACAACCGAGGGCTTCACCGGTCAGTATCTTGATCCCACCTCTACCGGCAAGGTCACTGTGATCAACTTCTGGGGCACATGGTGTACCCCCTGCGTGAATGAGCTGCCCTATTTTGATCAGATTGCAGAAGAATACGACGACAATGTAAACGTGGTGGCCGTCCATTCCTTCCTGGCTGCAGAGCAGACCATGGTCCAGTATATCCAGGAGAATTATCCCGATTCCAATCTGATCTTTCTGTGCGACTGGGAAGACAAAAATAACACCAGCGGTTATTACAATGTTATCTCCGGTGGCGGTGCGGCAGGTTATCCCTATACCGTCGTGATCGACTGCTACGGTACCATCACCGGTGTATTCCCCAGCACTTTGGAATACGAGGATTTGAAAGCGGCTGTTGAAGACGCCCTCAATTAACAAACCATATATTCCTCCGGTGCGCTGCGGAAATCCGCAGCGCACCATTTTGTTGGTAATTTTTTATGAATTTTACGGAATCGGGGTAGCGGTGTAAAAGAAACTGTGTTATAATGTTTTGTAAGTATACCATTAAATAAAGGGAAAGAACATTATGTTAGAACTTTTATCCCCCGCCGGGTCTATGGAAGCCCTGCGTGCCGCGGTACAAAACGGAGCAAATGCAGTCTATTTGGGCTGCGGCAGCTTCAATGCCCGTCAAGGCGCAAAAAACTTCACACCCCAGACCCTGGCTGAGGCTGTAAAATATTGTCATATCCGGTCGGTGGCTGTCCACCTGACACTGAACACCCTGGTTTCCGACAAAGAGACCGGGGAGCTTTGCGAGCTGATCCGCCATGCCGCCACCTGCGGCGTGGATGCCTTTATTGTGCAGGATCTGGGCGTGCTGCAGCTGTGTAAGCAGACCGCCCCCAATGTGCCCCTGCACGGCTCTACCCAAATGACCGTCCACTCTCTGCCCGGTGTGCAGCTTTGCGCCGCCTGGGGCTTGAGCCGGGTGGTGCTGAGCCGAGAGCTGAGCCGGGAGGAGATCCGCTACATTACCGCCAACTCCCCCATTGAAATTGAAATTTTCGGACATGGCGCTCTGTGCATGGGCTATTCCGGTCAGTGCTATCTGTCCGCCGCCATCGGCGGCCGATCCGGCAACCGGGGTCGCTGTGCCCAGCCCTGCCGCCAGTGCTACGGCTATGGCCGCTATCAGAATCAGCATCCTCTCAGTCTGAAGGACAACTGCCTGGTCACCTATCTGCAGGAGCTGGAGGAAATGGGCGTGGCCTCCTTGAAGCTGGAGGGTCGCATGAAGCGTCCGGAGTATGTGGCTGCGGTCACTGAGGTCTACCGCCGTGCGTTGGATCAAGGCAATGTGACCCGGGATATGGCAGAAAAGCTTATGACCGCCTTTAACCGCCAGGGCTTTACGGACGGCTATTACAAGGGCACACCGGGCCCCCATATGTTCGGCTATCGGGACGAGCGTTCCGAGAATCCCGGTTGGCTGAAGGGAATCCGCCAAAGCTATGAGGCTGTGGAAAATCCCCTGGTGCCCATTACCTTTACCGCCACTGTTCGCAATGACCGGTTTTCTCTGACCGTAACCGATCCAGAGGGTCGTGTTTGCACCCTGGAGGGTCCCAAGCCCGAGGCTGCCCGCACGGTGGCTTTAACTCAGGAGGAGCTGGAGAGCAGACTTTGCAAAACCGGCGGCACGCCTTACCGCTGCGTGGATGCCCATATTCAGCTGGATCCGGGACTGAGCCTGTCCGCATCGGCCATTAACACCCTGCGCCGGGATGTGCTGAATCAGCTGACCGCTCTGCGGGCAAGACATGATATTCCTCAGCTGGGTCGTCCCCGGAAGCTGGTAAACTACCCGGACAGCCGTGGTCTGCCGGAGCTGACCGTCCAGGTCACCGCCCGGGAGCAGATCACCGGCAGACTCATAAAAATGAATCCTGCGGTACTGTATGTGCCCCTGCACATTTTGGCAGAGGATGCTTCCTTCACCGCCCAACTGGCACAGCGTACCCACGTGTGCGCCGTACTGCCCCGGATCGTCCACGACGGACAGCTGCCCCAAATCATGGCACAGCTGCGGGATATCCGCACTCTGGGGATCCGGGAGGTTTTGGTAGGCAATTTGGGTCTGATGATCCCTGCCCGGGAATGCGGTATGCGGATCCGCGGCGATTTCGGTCTGAACATTTACAATTCCCAGGCCATGGCCGCCGCCAGAGAACTGGAGCTGCGCTCCGCCTGTCTGAGCTTTGAGATGACTCTGCCTCAGATCCGGGATTTGAACAAGGCAGTGCCCGCAGAGATTCTGTGCTACGGACGGCTGCCGCTGATGGTCACGGAAAACTGCCTGATCCGGGGCAAGACCGGGCAGTGTACCTGCCATTTGGCACCTGCCAAGCTGACCGACAAAACCGGTGCGGATTTTCCCATCATTAAGGACGGAGATTCCTGCCGCAGTGTGCTGCTCAACGGCAAAAAGCTAAGCTGGCTGGATCGCCGGGATGACCTGGCACGGCTGGGCGTTTGGGCAAACCGTATTTTCTTTACCACAGAAAATCCCAGAGAGGTAGACCAGGTACTTGCCTCCTGGAACAATCCCACCCCCTTTGATCCCGGCTCTTGTACCAGGGGGCTGTATCTGAGAGGATTGGAATAAATAGTGGATAGTGGATAGTTGATAGCTGAGAACTGATAGCTATCCACTATCAACTATCAGCTATCAACTAATTTTGGAGAGATTTTGACATGATTATCCTTGCATCCCAATCTCCCAGGCGACGGGAGCTTATGGGGCTGTTTCGGATACCCTTTACCGTAAAGGCAGCGGATATTGACGAGACTATGGATCCCCAAGGTGATCCTGCCAAAGAAGTGGCACGGGTCAGCGCTCTGAAGGCAGTCGCCATAGCCCGGCAGCCGGAGGATACCGTCATTGCGGCGGACACCATCGTGGTCTGCCAGGGGCAGATCCTGGGCAAGCCCGCAGACGAAGCCGATGCATTTCGTATGCTGCGGCTGCTGTCCGGCAAGACCCACCAGGTCATGACCGGTATGACCGTGATCAAAGGTGACCGGTTCGTGTCTCATACGGAGATCACAGACATCCGTTTCCGTGATCTAACCGACAGGGAGATCGCAGAATATATCGCAACCAAAGACCCCATGGACAAGGCTGGCAGCTACGGGATCCAAAGCGGCGCCGCATTGTTTGTGGAGGGGATCGTAGGCGACTACTTCAATGTGGTTGGTCTGCCGGTCTGCCGCCTGGGGCAAATCCTGAAAACCATGGAGGAAACGCAATGAAACACTTTTTCACCCGCCGTGTGAAGGTCGTTCTGATCGTTACGGTGCTTTTGGCGGTGGTTTTGGGCGTGGTCAGCGGACTGACCGGTCTGAGCCTGCCCAATATGATGGTCAAGGGCGTTTTGACCCCTATCCGTACCGGTGTCAGCAAGCTCACTGACGGTGCGGAAAAGATCTATGACTATATTTTCTCCTATGAGACCCTGGCTGCGGAAAACGAGGATCTGAAAAAACAGCTGGCGGAAATGGAGGATGCTGCCCGACAGGTGGATTCCTTGACCCTGGAAAATGAGCGGCTGCGGGATCTGCTGGATCTGCGCACCGGACATTACGACTATAAATTTACCGACGGCTACATTATCTCCTGGGATTCTAATGATTGGTCCAGTACCTTCACCATCAACCAGGGCTCCAAGGCCGGTATCAAGGTGAATATGTGTGCGGTTACCGCCAACGGTGAGCTGGTGGGTCTGGTCAGCGAGGTAGGTCCCAATTACGCTGTGATCAAGAGCGTGCTGGACTCCACTTTGGAGATCTCCGCCACCATTTCCTCCTCCGGCTACAACGGCATGGTCAAGGGCGGCTACACCGTGGATCTACCGGATATGCTCCGCATGAATTATTTGGCCAGTAACGCCACCATCCACATCAACGACCAGGTGGTCACCACCGGCTCCACGGTCTACCCCCGTGGTCTGGTCATTGGCAGAGTGGTGGACGCAGGCTATGATGATACCGGCGTTGCCAAATACGCCATTTTGAAACCGGCTGTGGACATCAACGAGCTGGAGCAGGTTTTCATTATTACGGAATATAATATCGAGTGAGGCTTATGGCTAGAAAATACGAATTTAAACAGGATAAACAGGGCTCCGGATTTTGGAGTAAGCTGGTTCTGACCAAGAAACAGCGCCGCTCCATTTTGCGGTGGGCTTTGTATGCCCTGGTGCTGCTGGTGCTGTCGGTGGTGCAGGATGTGATCCTGTGCCGGATGTCCGTTCTTGGTGCCACCACCGACCTGGTAAGCTGCGGCATTATCCTGATCTGCATTTTGGAGGGCTCCCAGCGAAGCTGCATTTTTGCGCTGATCGCCTCCATGCTCCATATGTTTTCCGGCGGCTCACCGGGTGTGTATTCCCTGGTATTTTTGACCGCCCTGGCCATCTGCGCCGCCATTTTCCGGGAAGCATATCTGCAAAAGGGCTTCAGTGCCACACTGCTGTGTACCGCTCTGGCCATGCTGCTGTATGTGCTTGCCAATTTCGCCATGGGTCTGTTTTTGAAGCTGACCCTGCCCGGACGGGTATGGGCATTTCTGATCACCGTGATCCTCAGCCTGCCCTCCCTGCTGGTGCTTTACCCCATTTGCACATCCATTGAAGCTCTTGGAGGAGAAACATGGAAAGAATAACCCGCTTTCGCGCCTATTTGCTGCTGCTGGTTTTCGTACTGATCCTGGGCATCTTTGCCTTCCGTCTGTACGATATGCAGATCATTGAGACCGGCGGCAACACCAATAACGCCTCCACCTTTACCACCAGGACCCGCGTGCGGGCTGCCCGTGGTGAAATTCTGGATCGGAACGGCAATGTGTTGGTATCCAACCGAGCCAGCTATGACCTGGTGCTGAACCACTATGTGCTGCTCAGCGCCGACGGTACCAACAAGTACCTGTACGAGCTGGTGAAGCAGTGCCAGGAGGTGGGTGTGGAGTACAACGAGAGCTTCCCCATATCCAAGGAACGCCCCTTTACCTACACGCTGGATCAGCAAAGCTCTGTAAGACAGGGCTATTTCCAGAAATTCCTGGCTTATATCGGAGATATCGACTCGGATATCACCGCCCCTTTGCTCATTGACCGTCTGCGGGAAATCTACGATATCCCCAACAGCTGGAACGATGAAGAGGCACGGCTGGTCATCGGTCTGCGCTATGAGCTTTCCCTGCGGAACTGTATCTCCACCCTGGGCAATTTTGTGTTTATTACCGACGCCAACGATGACGAGCTGTCCGCCGTTGTGGAGCTGAATATCCCCGGCATGAACCCGGAGGCCTCCACCGTTCGGGAGATCCATACGGAATATGCCGCCCATATCATTGGTTATGTGGGCAACATGACCCCGGAGCAGTGGAAGTACTACAAGAACATTGACGGCTACGAAATGGATGCCCAGGTGGGTCAGGCCGGTTTGGAAAAGGAATACGAGGAATACCTGCATGGCGTGGACGGCTGGCGTATCGACACCGTGGATGCCCAGGGCAACCTGGTAGACTCCTACTACGAAACCGAGCCCAAGGCAGGCACCAATGTGGAGCTGAGTATTGACATCAATCTGCAGATGGTGGCAGAGGACGCCCTGGCTTCCATGACCGAACAGCTGCACGCCATGCCCGACGGCTACAGCGGTGCAGATGCCGAAGGCAGTGCCGTGGTGGTTATGAATATGCAGGGTCAGGTGTTGGTGTGCGGCAGCTATCCCACCTACAATCTGAACACCTTCTTTGAAGATTACAACGAAATTATAAATGCAGAGAGCACACCTCTGTTTAACCGGGCTTTGAAGGCCACCTACCCTCCCGGATCCACCTATAAAATGTCCATGGTCATCGCCGGCATTGACTCCGGCGTGATTGATGCGGAAACGACTATTTATGACGGCAGTATCTATCGGGAATATGAATCCAGCGGCTTTGCACCTAAGTGTCTGTTGTGGACAACCAAAAAAATGTCCCACGGGCAGGTAGATGCCTATGTCGCCATCCAAAAATCCTGTAACTACTACTTCTACTGGCTGGGTGACCATATCCGCCTGTCTGCTATGGATGCCACCGCCAAGGCCTTGGGCTTAGGCGAGCCCACAGGCATTGAGTTGGATGAAGATATCGGTCACCGCGCCAACCGGGACACAAAAAAGACGTTGCACCCCAGCTCCCCCGGTTGGGCCCAGGGTGACCAGATCCTGGCTGCCATCGGTCAATCGGACAACAAGTTTTCCCCCCTTCAGCTCTGTGTCTACGCCACCACCCTGGCAAACCGCGGCACCCGGTACAAAGCTACCTTCTTAAACCGTGTGGTCACTGCCGATTACACACAGATGCTGGTGAAAAATGAGCCCAAGGTGCTCAGTAATTTGGAGATCTCTGACGAAGCTTACAATGCATACCGGGAAGGTATGCGCATGGTGGCCCATGAGTCGGGCGGTACTGCCTACTCCACCTTTAAGAATTATGATATCACCATCTGCGCTAAGACCGGTACTGCAGAAGTAGCGGGACAATCTTCCGCCAACGGTGCTTTTGTATGTTTCGCCCCCTATGACGATCCCCAGATCGCCATCGCCATCTACGGCGAAAAGGCCGGCCACGGTAGTACCCTGGCCGCCGTTGCCAAAGAGATTCTGGATGCTTATTTCGAGGTCGGCGAGGCTGCCGATGTAACCGTTCACGAAAACAAATTAAGTTGAGGATATTGTATGGCAAAAACCACTTTTATTGCAGCCGGTGATGCGTTTATTACCCGGCGGCTGCCCCAGGGCGGATACCCGGGCTTTCAGGAACTGTCCGCCTGCATTAAGGCACATGATGTGGCATTTTTGAACCTGGAATCCACCTTCCACGACAACGAGGGAATTCCCGCTGCAGTCAGTGGCGGCACCTGGGCCATGTCCGATCCCCGTACCCTGGACGATATGAAGGAATATGGCTTCAATCTGTTCAACACCGCCAACAACCACTCCTGTGACTACAGTCAGAGCGGCGTACTGGCTACCATCCGGAATCTGAAAGCACGGGATATGGTATTTTCCGGCACCGGCAAGGACTTAAACGAAGCCTCCCGCCCCTGCTACCTGGAGGTCAGCGGCACCCGTGTAGCGCTGATCAGCTGCTGCTCCACCTGCGATCCCTCCGCCAGAGCCGGTGGCCAGGGCTTTGAGATGGTGGGTCGTCCCGGTCTGAATCCCCTGCGTTATGACAAATTCTATCATGTGGACCAGGAACATTTTGACATGGTCAAGACCCTGGCCGCTGCCACCAAGATCAACGCCAAGAAGGAGCGCTCCATTCGTAACGGCTATGCTGTTCCCCCTCCGGAGGGCACTTTCTCCCTGGGCGACGCCAGCTTCATTCTGGACGATCATTGCTGGATCGAAAGCGTACCGGACAAAAAGGACATGGCACGGATCCAGGCTGAGATCAAGGAGGCCAGAAGCCAAGCAGATGTGGTTTTGGTCAGCATTCACGCCCACGAAACGGACACTGAGGAAAACAACGTGCCTGCCATGTTCCTGGAAACCTTTTCCCACAACTGCATTGATGCCGGCGCAGATGTGATCATCGGTCACGGCCCCCATGAGCTGCGTGGTATCGAGAAGTACAAGGACGGTCTGATCTTCTACTCCATCGGCAACTACATATTTGAAACGGAAAATGTGTCCTGCCAGCCTTGGGACGCCTTTGCCAAGAAGGGCTATCCCCAGGATATGAAGATCGGCGAATTTATGGACAAGCGCAGCAAAAACGGCACACAGGGCTACTGTGTACTGCCGGAGATTTGGAACGGGGTCATGGCCGCCTGGACCATGGAGGACGGCAAGATCACCGGTGCGCAGCTATATCCCATTAATCTGGGCATGGAGCTGCCCCGCTCTCAAAAGGGCCGCCCGGTTATGAGCCATGACGAAAAATGGCTGCAATATCTGGCAGAACTGTCCAAGCCCTACGGCACCCAGATCCACATTGAAAACGGCGTAGGATATATTGATTTTTAAGAGGTTAAAATCATGAATGTTTATGAGAGAATTATTGCGTCCGCAGAAGGACAGGCAGAAGAACTGATCGCCCAGCGCCGGGATTTTCACAAATATGCAGAGCCCGGCTGGCAGGAAATGCGTACCACCTCCATCATTGCCCGGAAGCTCACAGAGCTGGGCTACGAGGTGCTGACCGGTGAGGATGTGTGTCTGCGGGAGAGCCGCATGGGCGTACCCTCTCAAGAGGTATTGGATGCAGCCTATGAACGAGCCATTGCACAGGGCGCAGACCCGGAATTTGTAAAGGCAACCGCAGGCGGCATGACCGGTGCTATCGGTATCCTGCGCTGCGGCGAAGGCCCGGTGGTGGCCATGCGTTTTGACATTGACGCCCTGGGCGTCATCGAATCTGACGAAGCCGACCACAAGCCTAAGGCCATGGGCTTCGCCTCTGTGAACTACGGTGCCATGCATGCCTGCGGTCATGACGGCCATGCCTGCGTGGGCTTGGGTGTTGCCAAGACCCTTATGGAGATCAAGGACCAGCTTCACGGCACTGTGAAACTGATCTTCCAGCCCGCCGAGGAGGGCGTCCGCGGTGCAAAATCCATTGTGGATAAGGGACATTTGGAAGGCGTGGATTTCGTACTGGGCTCCCATGTGTCTAACTTAGAAAACAGAAATTGCGATATCATCCCCGGTGCCTACGGTTCTCTGTCCACCAGCAAATACGATGTGGTATTCCATGGCAAGTCCGCCCATGCCGGCGTTGCGCCGCAGCAGGGCAATAATGCCTTGTTGGCGGCAGCTACGGCTCTGCTGAATTTGCAGGCCATTCCCCGAAACGGCGGCGGCGCTACCCGTATCAATGTGGGTAAGCTGGTAGGCGGCACCGGCAGAAATGTCATTGCCGACGAAGCATTTATGGAGATCGAAGTCCGTGGCGACACCTCCGGGCTGAATGATTATATGTGTGAGTACGCCATGCGCATTTTGGAAAATGCCGCGGCTATGCACAGCTGCACTGTGGAAGTCAAGCTGATGGGCGCATCCTGCTCTATCAACAGTGATAAGGATCTGGCTCAGCGGATCGCCGATCTCTGTGGGGAGCATTTGGGCATCAAGGCCCATGAGGATGTCATGCTCAAAAGCGGTGGCAGTGAAGACTATGCCTACATGATCTCCCGAGTTCAGGAACAGGGCGGTAAGGGCGTGTTTATGCGCATTCACACCCCCATCACCAGCAGCTCCCATAACCGCAAATTTGATTTTGATGAAGCCTTTATCCCCAAGGGCATCAAAATCTTCTGCGCCGCAGCATACGATATTATGAAATAAAGTCCCAATTTATTGCACTATTTAATATTGCACCTCAACCTCAGCTCCCCTCAATAGGGGAGCTGTCTTATTGCCGACTTTAGCCAATAAGACTGAGGGTTTGTCGGAACTGCGATACGTATCAATGAACCCTCTAGTATTATTTTAGTTCCGGTTCCTGCCGGAGGCCTTCCTTTCTTGTTTCG
>JAZNHQ010000070.1:0-29104 GCA_045577035.1 Faecousia sp.
ATAGCGGTCATTGATGTACAAATATGCACAGGAGCAAACGCCCTCAAAAACGAAGTACAGCTTGCCCCACTTTTTTACAGTAAAGCTTCTGCGGTACACACCGCAGGCATTGTCATCCGGCACATAGGGCGGATCGCAGGGGTAAGGATAGTTGGTGTTGGTATAATTGGGATGTCCATAGCCTTCCAGCTGCCAGCAGGAAGGAACAGGAATCTGATCCCAGTTTTCAATGACCTCCGGCACATCAATATCCCGGTCAAAGTAAGCAAAATCCCATTGTCCATTGAGAAGCTGATATTCAGAAACACCGCCGGGGATATAGTAGCTGCGAGGCTTCATCCTATTTTCGCTGGTTTGCAGAGGATTTTCGTAATGTCTCATAGATACGCTCCTTCATTTGCTTGCTTATCAAATCAGGCGAGGCAGTAATGCCCCGCCTGATTATTGTTTTTTAGTATTCGATCTTGCCTTCGATCACAGCTTCTGCGCCATTTACATACAGATCCAGGATCTTCTCAGCAGACAGAATACCGCTGTACAGATCCAATTCCAAGATTCTGCCCTGGAAGGCTCTTGCGTTGCCAGTGCGCAGGTCACCGCCAATGATAAACTCAGAATTTGTGTCTTCCAGCTGAATGGTGCTTTCTGCCACCAAAGTCTGCTTCAGTTCACCGTTTACATAGCAGGATACCCGATTGCCGCTGGCAACAAAGACCAGGTGCACCCACTGTGTATCAGAGCGCACATCCACATTGTTGAATACCAGGCTGCTGGACCAATTGCCTGCGTTGCGGAAATAGAATCTGGGACTACCGTTGTTGGTGATCTCAATATTCAGACAGTTGGCAGAGTCGTTATTGACATAATTGCCCAAAATCGCACCTGCAGAGCCTGTAATGCTTTCGGGTACATTGATCCAGGCAGACAGGGTGTAGGGCTTTTCAGTCAGCGTAATTCTCTGCTCGTCGACGATGGTGGTGGCGTAAGTACTGCCCTCGGTCAGCGCAACATTGGTATAAGCGCCGGTGGCAGGGACTTCGCTGCTGCCAGCGGCTTCTACCACATCCAGCTCCAGGCTGAACTGGTTTTCTGCCTTAAAATACTTTTCTTTGGAGGTGGAATAGTACTCTACCTGCACATTCCTACCATCTGCAGAGAAGTGCAGAAGCGCAACCATGCCCATAGAGCCTTCCTGTGCTTCCACATCCTGTGCATCGATCAGCATGGCGGTAACGGTGTTGCCGTTGTCGCCAACACTGCGATTCACAATGATGTTTTCCTGAGGATCGTGACCGGACATGACCAAAACGATGTTTTCGTGCTTGGAAACCAGCTTCTCCCACATATCATCGCCGTCATTGACACCGCCATTGGCAGAAGGAGGCACCAGGTCGCCATCGTCCAGGGTAGTGCCGTCACGGAACAGATAAGCATGGGTGGTGATGATTACATTGTGATTGGGATGCTGATAGATAACATCACTTGCCCAGTTCAAAGCGGCATCCTTTGCGCCGTAATCCAGGGTGATCAGCAGGTAATTCACATCGCCCACCTGGAGGGTTCTCCAGGAGTTGGAAACGTTATCCTCGCTGTAGAAGCCACCAAACTGTGCCCGGTAAGCCTCTGTACCAATATAGTTGGTGTAGTCGTCCACAGTGTAGTTCTCTGCGCCCTCTTCCTTGCCGTACCAGCTCAGATCGTGATTGCCACGGATGGCGGAATACGGAATACCAGCAGCATTCAGCTTTGCATATTGCGTTTGTGCCAGAGTCCACTCAGCCTCATTATTGTTGTCGGTAATGTCACCCAATCCGAATACAAACTGGATATTCTTTGCTTCCTGGTTTGCTACGATCCAGTCAAACATCTTTGCGGTGTTGGCTTCTGCGTTCACCACATCATTTTCTACCATGATCTGGGTATCGGGGAGTACCGCAAAGGTGTAGGCGTAATCGGTAATCGGCTCCTTATCCGCAAACAGACGCAGCTGTTCAACGGTCACATCATCTGTAATTTCGAAGGGAATCTCTACGTTCACACCGGCATCATCATAGTGACGCAGGTATACGGTCACAGAAGTTTCAGCAGTCAGCTTGTAGGAGAAATCATAGCCCTTCACCATCTGATCGTTCAGATACAGATAGAACTCTGTGCCGTAGCGGACAACACGGAAGTTCAGGCCGCCCAGCTCACCGCTGGCCATTTCCTCTGCAGTGACCACATAGTCGTCGATCATCGCCTGATCGGTAATGAAATAGGGGGTCTTCCAACTCAGAAGCGTGCCGCCTCTTGTCTGGATCCGGTAGGAGCCCTCAGTATACACAACGCCGAAAGTTACGGTTTGGCCGTTATCAAACACAAATTCCAGGTCGGTTCTTGCACCTGTGTTGCCTGCATCGGGATAGTCTCTGGCAACTAAGGACACATCCACATCGGTATACTGGCCCTTGAACTGCAAGGGATTGGCGGTTGCGCCGCCACCGGCAGGCAGGGCGACAACGCCCTGACACTGCTGTGCAACATTCCATACTGCGGTATTAAAAGTATTTTCAAAAACAGGTGTGCCAAAAGCAAATGCTACATTGTATGTCTTTGCACCTGCAGTGAAGGTGTAAGTACCGACACCTGCGGTATTCACACTCATGCTACCGGTCTGATCGTTGTCGTTGACCAGCATCTGGGAACATACAAGCTCCTCGCTGGCGGGGGTTGCTGTCAGAACGATCTTCTCGCCCACAAAGTGGGTATCGCTCAGCTTGGAGGTTCTGCCGTTGTTCACATAGTAGTTGACATAGCCTGCGTGTGCTGTGCCGTTTTCATCTGCAGTGACAGAAATCTCCACGGGAGTCACATCGGTCTTGATGGAGAAGGGAATCTGCACGCCGGCTTCTCTCAGGTCATCATAGTGACGCAGATAGATGAACATCTTGGTATCAGCAGTCACACCGCTTTCGGTGTCACCTGCAGAATTGGCACACTTGGTCAGATCACAGATTGCTACCTGTCTGTTCTCGATGAACATATAAATGACAGTGCCGTAACGGATGATACGCAGATCCAGGCCGTCCTCATTACCGGCTGCAATCTCTTCTTCATCGATCACCAGCTGTGCCTTTTCCGCTGTATTCAAATCATAGGGGGTCTTCCAGCTGAGCAGCGTACCGCCTCTGGTTTGAATTCTGTTGCCTTCGGCAATACCGAAGGTAACGGTCTGGTCGCCCTTAGCGGTGTCGATGATGCCGTCACCGTCCACGTCGAATTCAAAGCCGAACTCGGTTCTGGAGGCAGTGGAGGAATCGGCATAATCTCTTGCGTTCAGGGTCAGGTCTACATTCTGATACATATCTGCCAGCTGCAGAGGCTTGGCGGTTGCTCCGCCGCCGCCGATCACAGTGACATAGCCGTCATACTGGCCAGACAGATCCCACAGGGCTGTATCATAATTGTTTTCAAAGATGACGATCTCCTCAAACACAGCACACACATCATAGCTATCCTTGGATGCTGTGAAGGCGTAGGTCGTACCGCCAACATCCTTGCCATCCACGGTGAAGCTTACAAACTTATTGCCCTTTTCAGGTCTTGCAATCAGGGTAACCTTTTCGCCCACAAAGTGCTGCTCGCTGTACTTGGAAGCCACTGCATTGTTCACATAATAGTTGATGGTATTACCGGTCACTGCGCCTCTGTCTGCGGTGCTGTCATTCAGGGTAACCGGCTTTACATTGGTGCTGATGCTGAAGGGAATCTGCACACCGGCTTCCCGCTTGTCGTCATAGTGGCGCAGGTAGATATACATCTTGGTATCTGCTGTAATGCCACTTTCGGTATCGCCATTGGAATTGGCACACTTGGTCAGGTCGCAAATAGCAACCTGCTTGTTCTCAATGAACAAATAGATGGTGGTGCCGTAACGGATGATCCGCAAGTCTATACCATCTTCATTGCCGGCAGCAATTTCTTCCTCGTCGATCACAAACTGTGCTTTTTCTGCTGCAGTCAGGAAATAAGGGGACTTCCAGCTAAGCAGTGTGCCGCCTCTGGTCTGGATTCTGTCGCCTTCGGCAATACCGAAGGTAACCGTCTGGTCGCCCTTGGCGGTATCGATAACGCCGTCACCGTCCACATCAAACTCAAAGCCGAACTCGGTTCTGGAGGCAGTGGAGGAATCGGCATAATCTCTGGCATTCAGGGTCAGGTCAACATCCTGATAGGAACCTACAAACTGCAGAGGCTGATTGGTTCCACCACCGCCACCGATGACCATTACATAGCCATCATACTGACCGGACAGATCCCACAGGGTCTCGTCATAGTTGTCCTCAAAGATCACATACTCTTCAAAGGTTGCACTGGCAGAGTACTCTGTTTTGGTTGCGGGGAAGCTGTAGGAAATGGTGCCATCCTCGTTATCCACAGCTTGTGCGGTAACTTCTGCACCATCCACGCTAATACCTGTTACCTTATAGCCCTTATCAGGCACTGCGGTCACAGTAACAACTTCATTCATGAAGTGGGTATCGCTGTACTTAGAAACTCTTGCATTGTTCTCATAGTAGTTGATCAGGCCACCGGTAACCGTACCGCCTGCTACGGTGCCATCGATCACTTCCACGGGCTCTACCTGGGTAGTGATGCTATAGGGAATCTGTACGCCAGCTTCTCTTACATCATCATAGTGCCGCAGGTAAACAAACATCTTGGTTTCTGCAGTCACACCGCTGACCGTGTCGCCGGCGGAATTTGCGCACTTGGTAAGGTCGCAAATGGCAACCTGCTTGTTCTCGATGAACAGGTAAATGGTGGTGCCGTAGCGGATGATACGCAGATCCAGGCCGTCCTCATTACCGGCAGCAATTTCAGCTTCATCGATCATAAACTGATCGCTTTCTGCCTGGGTCAAATCATAGGGGGACTTCCAGTGCAGGATTGTACCGGCTCTGGTCTGAATACGGGGGATATTTTGCTCATTGATCACGCCAAAGGTAACGGTCTGACCGTTTTCAAACACAAACTCCACATCGGTTCTTGCCGCGGTGTCGGAATCTGCGTAATCTCTCACATTCAGAGTCAGATCCAGGTCGCCGTAAGCACCTGCAAACTGCAGAGGCTGTGCGGTAGAACCGCCGCCACCCAGCACGGTCACATAACCCTGGTCCTGGGTGGAGATATTCCACTTGGCAGCGTCATAGCAGCCTTCAAAATCGCCTGCAACAAACAAACCGGAAACATCCCACTTGGACATGGTTGCCTCGTTGGCATAATACATGGCTCTGACGGCTTCCTTCTGTGCCATGGAGTAAGGCCCAAATGCCTTTGCCACAGCTTCCACTACCTGGCGCAGGCTGTAGGAATTCTGTGCGCTTTCCAGCACATCGCCGTTTGCCAGCGTCATGATCGCCTTGGCATGAACAGCGGTTTCGCCGTAGTTTGCCACATCGAAGTTCTTAATGCGCAGAGTCAGCACATTCTTGAAGCTTTCGGTGGTTCTGGTGATGGCAGGATTCTCAGCCAGCCACAGGCTGTAGCCGATATTCTTCACCTGGTTCAGCACCTTATCATCACCATGGAACTCTGCCTTGTAACCAAAGCCGGTAACCGCAGGAGCAAGAGAAATCTTGGTGATACCCAGGTAGAAACGGTGGAAAGACACTCCGGAATCATCTTTCACAGCCAAATACCGCTTCAAATCGGCATTTTGGTACTCTGTGGCATAATCGCCGGTCACCTGTGCGATCTTACCGCAGGCATCGGGATTATCATACTTGTCGGTGGTGCTGTCCATACCGTACAAAGTACCGCCGGTCATGGTCAGCCCAGCCAGGGTCTTGCCGTTCAGATCCAGATACAGGTCTGCGGATGCGATGACAGTCTCATCAGAGTCTGCCAGCAAGGTGACTACTGCGCCGTCAGCTGCATCCACAGCATCCTGGACGGTGGCATAGCCCACACCGTTAACACTGGCAGCATCGCCTTCTGCTGCAAAGGCCAGGGGCATAATAGACAGAGCCATTGTAAGAACAAGGATCCATACTATCATTCTTGTTTTCATGGTTATTCCTCCTAAATCACTTGGTATGAATGATTGGGGCCATGTGCCATCCGCCCCTTATGTGGGGCTGGGTGGCACATCATGGTTTTCCCATCACGCGAAAACTGGAGCGTCCCACGCCGTACCATGGTCGTCGCAGCTTCGCCTGCGAGAAGCTTTACACTTGGCAAGGATCAGTCAGCTTTCAAATGTGACGCTTATGTCATACTGATCCTTAGTAATGACAAAGCTATAAGTACCATCGGAATTCCACGCGACCGCCACACCGTCCACGGTAAATCCGCTGACCGATGCGCCCGAATTGGGTCGTGCTGTCAAAACAATCTTTTCCCCGATAAAGTGAACTTCACTATATCTTGAAGTGCGATTGTTATTGATATAATAATTGACAGCGTTCGCCGTTACTGTTCCCTGACCGGTCACTGCTACAGAAATGCTCACCGGCTTTACCTCTGTGCTGATGGCAAAGGGGATCTTTACGCCGTCGGTCCGCTTGTCGTCGTAATGGCGCAGGTACACAAACATCTCGGTGTTTGCTTTGACATTACTTGCCTTGTCTCCGGCAGAGTTGGCACATTTGGTTAGGTCGCAAAATGCCACCTGTCTGCCTTCCACAAACAGATACATAGTCGTGCCGTAACGGATCATGCGGAAATCCAGGCCGTCCTCTTTTCCGGAGGCAACCTCTTGCGCGCTGATCACATACTGATCGATCTCTGCCTGCGTCAGCTCATAAGGCGTTTTCCAGTTCAGCAATGTGCCGCCTCGGGTCTGCACCCTGTAAGAGCCGTCTGTAAATACCACACCAAAGGTAACTGTTTGATCGCCCTTGGATGTATTGATCACACCATCACCGTCCACATCGAAGGCATATTCCACATCGGTTCTTGCCCCTGTGGAGGAATCGGCATAATCTCTCACATTCAGGCTCAGATCAATATTCTGGTAGCTACCGGCAAACTGCAAGGGCTGTGCGGTAGAGCCGCCACCGCCGAGTACCGTAACATATCCCTCATACTGCCCGGAAATATCCCACAGCGCAGCGTCATAGTTATTTTCAAAGATGGCACTTGCAAAGATGCCCTCCACAGTATAGCTGGATTTGGTTGCAACAAAGCGGTAAGTACCATCCGCATTCAAAGGCACCTCCACACCGTCCAGTTTCAGCCCGGTCAAGGTTCTTCCGGTTGTTTTGCTGACTAGAATAACCTCTGCGCCAACAAAATTCACCTCACTTTTCGCCCCTATCACACCATCAATACTGTTGTCCGTAATGGTAACCTGAGTAATATCCTCGGAAACGGTAAAGGGAATGACCACCTGATCGGTCACTGCGTCATAATGCCGCAGGCTGACCGTTGCCGGCATATCAGCCGTTACACCGCTATTGTTCTGCGTTAGGTCAAATACCGCAACGATCTGACTCTCAAGGATCACATGAACATCCGTTCCCACTCGTACTACACGCAGCTGCACACCATCGGTCAGATAGGCATTGGTTTCTGCATCACTGAGCTTGTACAATGTATTCTTTCTGCTTACAGGAATGTGGTTTGTGCTATTGCCCAGTGTCTCCACGATACAAGAGGAGGTCGCAGACCACTTGACAATGCCGAAAGAAACATTTTTGCCGTTTTCAAACTCAAACAGAATGTCTGTGCGTCCACCATTCGCCGCAGTTGCTGCCTTGTTTTCCTTGGCTGTGATGGTCAAATCGATATCTGCAAATTGATCATAAAACGCTACCGCATTGGTTCCGCCACCGGGCAGAGAAATGGTTCCGTTATACTGACCGGACAAATCCCACTTGTAATTCGGTTTAAACACAGGTTTTGGCTGTTCCACGATCGCAGGCTTTACTACCTGATCGGTAACCTTAAAGGGAATCACGACCTCATCAGCTACGGCATCATAATGTCTTATGAACATCGTGGCCTTGGTATCAGCCTGGACGCCACTATTATTCTGTGTCAGATCAAAGACCGCCACCTGTGTATCGTCCAAATACAAATACACCATGGTTTCATAACGAACCACACGGAAGTCGATGCCTGCTCCTTTATACTTTTGCGTCTGTGCATAGGTCAGCTCATAGAGCTCATTGATCCGAATGGGAGGAATGTGGTTTTCACTCCAGCCCAGGGTTTGCAAAACGCAACGCCCTCCGGTCAGCTGAATAATGCCAAAGGATACATTCTTATCCATAGTGCCGTCATTGTTCAGGTCAAATTCAAACAAAACATCCGTCCGGCCAAAGGATCCCTCTGTGGTAAAGTGTTCCTTTGCGGTCAATGTCAGGTCAATATTTTGATATTTCTTAAAGAATTGCAACGAGGTATCGGTTCCGCCGCCAGGCAATGTGACAACGCCCTCGTACTGGCGGGACAGATCCCATTTTTCATTCACTTTGAAGATCCGGTCTATTTCCACATCTCCTACTTGCTTGGAAACATCAAAATTGATGGTCACATAGCCCTGGGCATCGTAATGTCTTACAGACAACACCGCCGGCGTTTTAGCAGTGACGCCGCTGCTGTTTTGTGTCAGATCCCATATGGCCACTTCTTCCCCATCCAGGAATACATACGCCTCTGTTCCCTTGCGAACTACTCGCAGCTCCACACCACTACCATTGAGGTATTTGGTCGCCTGTGCGGCATTTAGCCTATACAAGCCCTTGATTCGTGTGGCCGGGATGAAATTATCTGCATTGCCTAAGGTTTGCAGCCAAACGATCTTATTGGCACGGTCGGTGCAGATAAGGCCAAAGGAAATGCTCTTGTTATTGTCAAACTCAAACAGAATGTCGGTGCGTCCGGGTTTCTTTCCGGTGGAATCGTGTTCTTTCACATTCTTCAGGGTAATGTCCACATCGGTGTATTTCCCATAGAAAGGAATGGCCGCTGTGCCGCCCTTAGGAAGTGTCAGTACGCCTTCCAGCTGTCGGCTGATGTCCCACTGTGTATTGGTTGTAAAATAGAAGCTCCGCAGATTTCGTCCGGGATTTTCGGAAATGTTGTATTTCAGTTCCTCGATCTGCTGATTGGCGATCCAACCCTCAAAGCCGATCTGTGCGGTCAGATTCGCATACTCCTGACCCAGCACTTCTATGGCAACCGGCCTGCCATTGAGGCATACCCATACATAGTTTTTATCTCTCAGTACAGAAAGCTTGATGCCCTTTTCGCTTTGATACTGGGCAATTTCTTCCGCCGTCAGCTCATGGACGGTTTTCCAGGTAAACAAGGTAGAATCGTTATGCGTTGCATACTGCACCTTGAATACCCCGGCTTCCTTCATTAGGTCTATACGCCAGTATTTTCCGTTGCTGAATTTGAGTTGGATGCCGGCACGCTGCTGCATAAAGGTGTCGCCCTGAGACATTTCTGCCAGCTGCGGATCGTACCGAAATGCCGCCTCTACCGCAAACTGGTCGTAGGAATCCACAGAAAGGATCTTGCCCGAGCCGCCAAAGCGGTTGAGCGTTCCGTCATTCTGATCGTCCAGGATCCAGTTATACCCGACTTCCGGTTGGAACATTTCATATTCCAAAATCAAAGCCGTTTGCACATCCCGGTTCAGATAAATGCCCCGGTTAATGGGCGCATAGCCCTGCTTTTCTGCAGTAATAATGTAATAGCCCTGTTCCAAGCCTGTCAGAGAAAAGCTTCCATCACTTTCCAGCGCAATAGGCTTTTCTCCCAAGGGTCCTTTATAGCTGACGGAAACACCCTCCAGGGTATCGCCTCCCAGCTTATGCACCTGCACATGTCCACGGAGGGTCTTATTACCGTCTGTAACTGCCGATGCAGACGCGGTAATAACCATCCCCTCTTTTTTACCCCGCAGGCTCAGGGTCACAGAACCATCCTTGTTGTAGGCAACCCGGTCGATATACTCCTGTCCATTGACCAAGATGGAATCCAGAGCATATCCGGCATCCGGAGTGATCTGTACATTGGTCATCATACCGGGAATCACAGTGTCATTGCCGGACAAAGTACAATTTTTACCGGGCTGAAGATCCACGGACACCGTCCCCAGAACACCCTGTGCGCCGAAACGGAAAAACTGAGAAACATCATTCCAGCCGTCGCTGCCCAACTGGGTGGCAAAACCATACCAGTAGCGATCGGAGCTGGCATTTGTCCCTTCATAGCTAAAAGAGGTAATGTGGACAGGGTTAATATAGAAGAAGCTATTTTGCATAGCTGCCGCATTGATGCCAACCTTGTCCAAAAATGCCCAGGGAATGAACAGCTCCAAATTATAGCCGGTGCATTCCTCGGTGTTCACCGGGCCACCCTTGGTGGTAGCACCCAAATGGGCCATAATGTCGTCGGTGCTTGCGCAGTTGACCCAGTTGTCCTTGCCGGTTCTCTGGCGAACACTCAAATCTCCGGTGGGCAGCATGTCAATCTCAAAAATCTCGTTGCTGTTCATACTGGAGGCATTGCTGGTAGCCAGGTACATCTCCACGCAGCTGTTGAGATAGGTCGGACGGGTGGGGTTCACATAGATGGTCGCGCTTTCAGAAATGTCATACACGATGTACATTCCGTTTTCCCCATAGAAGCTGGTCATAGCCAGATCCACACCTGCACCGCCCTGGGTGTTTTGCAGCTTCAGCCATTGGCAGTTTTGGTACTGCTCCTCATCCAAAACGCCATCGATCACAAAGCCGTCATCGGGCTGTGCCTTAATTTCCTCCGGATTTGTGAATGTATAGTCAGCCTTAGCGGGAATGATCTTGGTATCTCCGGAGGCAAGCAGCCAAGTAGTCACCGCCGCGGCGGCAAGAACCAGTGCCGCAATCAGAAGGATCACGATACGCTTTTTCGAACTCTTTTTTTCCATCTGCAGCACCTCCTTTACTTACCAAGGATCCGGATCTCAGAAATACCCACGGCATCCTGCCCCTCCGGCACTTCCACGGTGATTCTTACGGATTTTACATTCAATTCGTCAAACTCTGCGTAAACCGCAGCACCGGGAATAATATAGTAAATAGAATTGTCAAAATCATTGGCTTGGTAGTACTCGCTGCTGAATGCCAGATCCTCTATACAACGAATCACATCTTTTCCGTTTTCCCGGCACACCAGCTCTACCTTGGACACATTCAAAAAACAGGTATTCTCGTTTTTGGAGTTATAGACCATGATTGCCCGAACTGTGCTTGTCTGTGCCAGATCAAAAGTAAAGGTGGTGGTTTTGGTGATGGTGGTTTCCCGGATGTACTCCATAAAGCTGGCATCACCGTATTTGTAAATAGACAGAAGATCATCGTTCAGATACTGTGCATCCTCAGAGCCGGAAACCTTTGCCTGCAAGGCAAGGTTGTGATACTCACTAAATGCTTCCAATCTGGGTTGCACCGTACAGGTAGGACCGTTGGCATACATAACCTCCAGGTCATTGCCGTCCCTGTCCTTGACGGTGATCCATTTGATCTCGTCAATGGCATGGTTTCGGGCCGTGCCGGCTGCGGTAAAGTTATCATGCCTGTGATAGATCACATACTGCTTATCCCCTAAGGTCACAAAACTGTGGTGGCCTGTGCCGGAGATATCCTGGCTGCCCGCCACACCGCCGGACAACAGCAAGCCGCCTTCTGCTTCCGTCAGCTTCCGATAGGGCCCCAACACATTGTCAGAAATAGCCTGCCCCAGCTGATAGGAGCTGTCCCAATAGTCATTGACCGAGAAGGTCAGATAGTATTTACCGTTGCGCTTTACGAGCACAGGGCCTTCGTTGGTATGATTGGTCTCGGTTTCGTAGCTGACCAGAGGTACAGACGCCCCATTTTGGGCTGCCTGCCAATCCTCCACCGTATAATAATGGGTATAGGTCAGTACCTTTGCCGTACTCCAATCGGGCTTCAGCCAGTTATCCATTTTTACACCGCACAGGCGATCCTGATCCAGGTTGTCCACCCATAAAAGGTACTTTGTGCCGTCATCATCCACATAGGGATGGGGATCAATGGCTGTTGTATAGCCGCCGTAGCCCACACCCGCATCCGTTCTGCCATTTGCCACAGAGAAAGGGATATACTGGGAAGGATCCAGCATCAAGAACTTTGCAAAATAATGCGGGAACTGGGCTTCTGAGTAGGTATGTACATTCTCCTGTCCACAGCTTTCCGGGTCTTTGAAGTTCACTACCCGGAAATTCTGATAGGGGCAGGTGGATTTTGCCACCATCAGCTGTCTGGTGGGTGTGCCTTCTTCCACGCCGTTGCCCGGCACCACCTTGGTATCCTCTGCCGGTGTGGCACTGAAGAACATATAGTACATTTTCTCGTCCGCATCGTACACCACTTCCGGCGCCCAAATATCTTGCCAGCTGGCCTTCAGATCCTCCGGACGGGTGCCGTCCTCATTGAAGAAATAGTTATCCAGGGCGTTTCCCACCGGCTCCCAATCCATCAGATTCTTGGAGCGATAGCAAAATAGAGAGCCTTCTGTTCCGTACATATAGTAGTAGCCGTCAATGGTGGTGTTATCCAGCACAAAGGGATCTGCCAGTCCGGTCTGCTTATCGTTACGATAGAACAACTCCTTGTTATAGTCAGATTGGGTCTGTCCATCGGTCAGCTGGCCCTGATAGTTCGCAATGGCATATTTCGTTTCCCCGCAGCCGGCAAACAGCGTAGCCGTTAAGGCAAGCAAAAGAATTACTGATAATACTTTTTTCATATCCATCACCACATATCATTCCTTCACACTGCCGGCAGATACGCCTTCGATGAAGTATTTTTGCAGCAGCACATAGATAAGGATCAGCGGCAGCATACCCAAAATAGCGGCGGCAGAATAAATATTCTCGCTGCCTGCGTTGGGGAACATACTGCGGATCTCACTAAGGTATAGCTGCAAGGTCACAAATCTCGGCTGGTTCTGCAAATACAGCATGGGTCCTAAGTAGCTGTTGTAGCCTGCCACGAAGCCAAAAATAAATTGTGCGATAAAGGCGGGCTTTGCCAGGGGGAACATGACCTTAAAGAAGCACTGGAAGAAGCCTGCCCCATCCAGGGTGGCTGCCTCGATCAGAGAATCGGGAATCCCGTCGAAGAACAGCCGCAGGAAGAACATGGTGCCGATGCTGCCAAATAATCCCGGGATCAGCAAAGGCAGATAGCCCAATTCTCCTGTCCAGCCGATGGCAGAATAGAACACATAGGAGATCACGCCGAAGGCGCCCAGGGGAATGGAGCGCAGAATTACAGAAAACTTAAACAGCTTCTCCTTAAAGGGAAAGTCCATTTTGGAGAAGGCATAGGCAGAAAAGCCCGCGATGACCAATCCCGCCAACAGGGGGATCAGGGTTAGCCACATGGTGTTGATAAAGCCGATCACCAGGCCGGGCATACCCACAAGATCTATGTAGGTATCGTACTGGAAAATGGTCTTATAGGCATCCAGGCTGAAATGATCCGACCACCATACGAAATCCTTACTGGTTGCCAGCTCATCGCTGGGAACAAAGGAGGTAAGCAGTATGGTCAGGATGGGGAAAAACAGAAACAGTGTATAAACGATCAGTACGGTCAGGAGCAGTATCCTGCCCAGGGAATATTTCTTTTTCATAACGATCCTCCCTTATCCCGCACTTTTTTCTCTGCGCCGGAACAGGAACATAGAGATCACACCGGTGACCAGGAAGATCAGCCAGCTGATCACACAGGCGCAGGATACCATGTAGCTGACACCGTGCATGTCCGTGGTGGTAGAGTTTTGAATCAGGAAATAGACCAGCCGGATCAGGGTCAGGCCCATGGAGTCCGCACCGCCCGGTACGCCCCAGGCATTGGGTATGATCAGCGCCGCCAGGTCATAGGTCAGTAATCCTGCTACCACACCGGCCTGCAGCAGGAAGAAGGTGGTGGGGGCAATGCCCGGCAGGGTCACATTTTTGAATTTGTGCCAGGCATTGGCGCCGTCCAGATCCGCAGCCTCGTACAAGCTGTTGTTGATATTGGAAAACGCCGCCTTATACATGACGATACCGTAGCCGGGAGCCTGCCAGATAATGGCAATGATGATACTCCAGGTAATGTAGCTTGGGTTTTCCAGCCATCGGATATTGGTGCCCAGAATGCTGTTGAGAATACCGCCGTCCCAGTCTAAAATCCACCGCCACATCAGCGATACTGCCACTGTGGAGCAGATATAGGGGATAAAGAACAGGGTCTGGAACAGTCTTGCGCCCTTGGGCTTTTCCCGCAGGAGCGTGGCAATGAACAGAGCAATGCCCAAGGTCACCAGCTGGGTGGATGCGATCCAAATGGTAATGATAACCGCCTTGTAAAAATACTTGGCAAGGTCAAAATAAAACAGCTCATAGGCGTGGTTGGGAATAAATACGGATTTGAAACCTTCAAAATCGTTCCATTGAATCTTGGTCAGATCATACAGATCCACATTACAGAACATTCCAATAAAGGAAATGATCAGCGGAAAACCGTTGAAGATCAGAAATCCAAACAAGGGAATGCAGGCAACCACCATGGCAAAGATTTGTTCTTTGCGCCATTTGCGCCGTCTTTGCAGTCCCTGTTCGGGAGTTGATTTTTGGCTTTTCATGGGTTACCTCCCCATAATACGCAGTCTCATACCCTTCAGTCCATTGTCAGCACCGGCTTGCTTCTTGGCGAAAAAGTCGCTCAGTGTCATCTTGCCCTCACGGACATCCTTATTAAATGCCATGGACCATTCAGTGATCCAGGTCAAGGAAGTAAAGTAAGTATAGTCACCGATCTCTGCCTTCTGTGCCAGATAAGCACCTGCCCACATGCCGGAGACCAGGCGGTCAGCAGAATCCGCATACTCGCCCAGGCCGAATGCGGTCTGGTTGGGAACCAGCTTATTGCCCTTGGCCAGGATGGCCTGACCCTCAGGACCTGCTGCCCATGCCACAAACTTCATGGCTGCATCATAGTTCTTACCCTTGGTGTTGGCAGGCAGGAAGAAGCCGGAGCCTTCGCTGGCGGTAGCCACCTCGCCCACAATGGCGGTGCCGTTTTCTGTGTGCAGCTCACCGGTATACACGACGCCGTCGTAGGTTTCACCAATCACCTTCAGATATTCCTTGCCGTCCTTTTCGTAGGTACTGCCACCCACGTATTCACGGTACTGGGCAGGCACAGCCATACCCAGCGCATCACCCAGGATGCCCTGGAAGGACTTGGTCTGGGAGAAGTACTCGATCAGGAAGGGGCAGTCTGTGCCGGAGGTGAAACGGGCGGTACGGTTCTCGGTGGTAGCGGGGGCTACACCGTAACCGTAAATACCGGCATCGGCCTGCTTGTCCGCAGGTACGCCCAGACGGGTAAACTCCAGAATCGCATCATACTGAGAAGGCAGTGCATAGACCTTGCCCTCCAGCTTGCTCAGCTCAGAAGCGTTACTATTCAAAAATACCTTTGCCTCATAGGTCAGCACATCGCCCTTGGCATAGCTGACACCGTTAACCGTAATGTCCTCCAAAGCCAGGTAGCCGGGCTGCTTGTCGGTCAGGGTCAGCTTGTAGTTATTGGACGCCTCGTCCCAGCCAACACAGTCGCCGCCCACGCTGAAGCCCATGTAGAACCACCACTCGCTCATGAAGCCGTAATCGTAGCCATACTGCTTCTGGAAAGCACGGGCAAGGCACCGCTGCTCTTCCCAGCTCATGCCGATGCACTCGTTAAATACCTTATATACAAACTCACCGGCCTCATTTTTGCTGCTGATGGCGTCTGCATAGGGAGCCTCCTTGTACTCGGCATAGCCATGGGGCTGCAGGGTGGCGCTGTTGGCAGAATTGTAGGCTGCCAGCTCACTTTCGGGAACAGAGATCACATTGATGCCGCAATCTGCCAGGATGCTCTTGTTATAGAACAGCACCTGGGGATCGCTGCCATTGGGGATGGCCAGCAAGGACGCGCCTTCGCCTGCCAGGAACTTGCCGCCTTCGGAGGGCTTTGTGTTCATACGGAAGCGGTTGACCAGGGGCGTGGGGATCTGATCCCACTGCATGGAGGTCTTCACTTCGTCAGTCAGATACTTGTCCAGGTCTACGAAGTAGTTGCCGCCCTGCATAGCCAGGGTCTTGTACTCATCGTCATTGAGTTGCAGCACATCGTACTGGTAGTTGCCGCGCAGAGCGCTGTCCAGGCCGGAAATGGCACCGGAGTTTTCACGCATCTGCACATAGACGCCATCCTCCAGTCCCTGTCCGTTGTTATATGCTTCTACCATTTCCTTGTAAGCGGGCTGCACCTGGGCAGTCACATAGGATGCCGCATAGTACACAACTGTGCGATCACCGGCCTCCTTGGGCTTTTCCATCCCGCCACCACAGGCGGTCAGGCCCAACAGCATCACTGCCGCCAGCACAAATGTACCAATTCTCTTCATTGTTTTCATCGTAGTGTCCTCCTTCAATTGTGTATGTTCATTTTAAATTATATTCATCAAATAAAAAATCATGGGGATGGTAGCCGCCGACAGTAAATGGGAGACCAGCGCCATACCTGCGGCAACGGAGGTGTCCTTGCCATAGCCTCTGGGAACCACAATCGTATTCAATCCCAGGGGCATTGCCAGGGAGCAGACGGTGCAAATCACCAAATTGCGCTGGGTGGGAATGAAATAGAACAAACCTATGGCCAACAATGGGAATACGATCAGTCTGATCAAAGAAACAATGTAAATGCTTGTCTGAGACAACACCTTTTTCATATCCATCTTTGCCACCGTGATGCCTGTGAGCAGCATGGCAATGGGGGACATACAATCTCCGGTCACCGTTACCAGCTGAGAAATGCATTTTGGCAGTTGGATACCACCCAGACCAATGACAATGCCCAAAAGCATGGCCACAAACATGGGATTGGCAAAGGCCTTGAGCCTGCTTTTGATCGTCTGTTTGCCCTGGTCAGAGGGGATCAGTAAACAAGGTACGCCCCACAGATAGATCATGGTCCACAGGGGCATGGTAAAGATCAGATATTCCAAAAACAATTCCGGGAACACAGCGCTCACAATGGCGTTGCCCATGAAGCCGAAATTGGAAAATGCCAGTCCGTATGTATAGATATTTCTAATGTATGCATCCTTGGAGCTGCACCTGGCGATCAACACCGCCAAAGCCATCATCACAATGCAGATCACAAAGCTGATGCCAAACAGCCTGGATGCTGTGCTGAGCTTCTGGACGGTGAAATTCGATGCGAAGGTTCCCAAAACCAACGCCGGAACAAACAGGCTGTTCTCCAATTTTGATAAAACCGTGTCAGAATTTTCCGGCACCAACTTTCGCTTCGCCAGTACAAAGCCCATGACGATCAGCGAAAACAGCACCACCATCTGACCGGCAGTTGCCTGTAAAACGCTCATTTAATCCTCCCTGTTTCCTGCGAGAGATTTGCCTTCCCACTCCATTGCCGGGGAGACCCCCATAATGTGGGCAATGGTGGGAGTCAGGTCCAGCAAGCTGATGCCGGACAGCTTCTTTCCCGGTTCAAACTCCGGGCCTATGAAGAACATGGGGATGGTCATGTCCTCCGGAAGTAATGAGCCATGCGCCCGGTCATGACCACCGTGGTCAGCGGTGATGATGACGGTGTATTCATCGCCCACTTCTTCCAAAACCCTTTTCACATTGTCAATGGCATCGTGAATGCACTTGAGATAAGCCTCCGACATCCAGCCGTTATCGTGACCGCCCTTTTCGTCAGTTTCCACCATGTACAGGAATACAAAATCCGGTTTGTCTTCCTGGATATAGTTCAGCGCCGCTTCTGTCAGCAGACGATCCGTATTTTCCCGGGAATAGGCCCAAATATATTGGGAAGCTCTCAAAGACTCCGGACGCGCCACATCCCGCATTGGCTCCCAGCCATAGTACATGGCAGATTTCTTCCCGGCAAAGCGCAGTTGCTCAAACAGCCCGTTGACGGGACGCACCATGGGTGCATAGGTATTGGTGGTTATGCCGTGTCTTTGGGGGGTGACACTATGAAAAATCGACATGTGGCAAGGCAGAGTTACTGAGGGATTCATGGAACTGCCCTCCAGGGTGTAGGTTCCTCTGCGCATTAGCTCCTGCACAAAGGGATTGCCGCATTGCAGCAGTCCATCCGGGCGCATGCCGTCTATGGATATGAGAATTACTCTGTTATTCATTTGCAATCTCTCCTTTATTGCAAAATGCCCAATTATGAGATAACCGTACAAGTATATTTTAACTGTTTTGCATATACAACACAATTCCATAACTTGGTCACTTTTTTGCAAAACTTGAATTACTCCGTCTCGATTTTGCGGAAGCTGAAATTCCGCTTGTAGCTGCGATAAAAGGTACTCATACTGCAAAAACCGCAGTCCATGGCCACCTCGTTAATGGTTTTTCGGTTTTCCGGATCATTCAGGATCTGCGCCGCCTTCTGTACCCGGATATCATTGACAAATACCCGGAAATCCGTTCCTAACCGTTCCCCCAGCTTCTTGCTGATGGCAGTGGGCGACAGATGGAAAATACCGGAGAGTTTTTCCAAAGTGATCCGCTCACTGTAATGGGCATAAATATACTGCACGATCCGCGCCACAAGATCCAGATCCGCTTCGGAGCCCTCTAATTTGCTGGTCAGACCATAATGCTCGATCACCTTGGATAACCATTGACAAACCAGACCGATTCGTTTCAGTTCCGAAAGCGTTTGGGACAGCGCAAAGCCTCCCTTGAGCTCCTCATAAAAGCCTTGGTTAAAAGTCACATCTGTCAGCCACCGGGGCAGCCTTTGATTGGGGTACTCAGACCGAAAGAATCGGACATAGTGGGCACCCAGGCTGATCACATGCACCCGGGAATCTTCCAAAATTTCACAGCTGTGATTTTCGTACCGGTCCACAATAGCCATCTGTCCCCGGGTCAGCAGTTTGCTCTGTCCGGAAATGGTCATTGCTGCCTGCCCGTTTTCCACACAGTAGATCTCCAGGCATCCATGAAAATGCAGATACTGTCCGATACCGGTAAGCTGTTCCATGGCAAAGCAGCCCATTTCTTCTCTGTCAATTTCTTTTCTCATAAGTCACCTGCCGCAGAATTTTTTGGAACTTTGCTGGAATAAAATTCCATTTTAATTAATGCGATGGTATTAAATTCCATTATAGTGACACGACTCTGCTTTGTCAACAGAAAAAGAAAGAAAAAAACGACTTTTACAGCAACCTTTGTGCTATAAAAGTCGTTTTTTGTATGAAAATAAAAATCAGTAACGGATTCCTTCCAAAACATCGTTTCTGGATTTAATATGCTGGGCAAAGCTGTCGTAGTTGTGGGCAGCCAACAGCATGGCCAGGGAGTCCACCAGGCAGATATGTGCCACCCGGGCAGACACTGCCTCCACCGGGTAGGTTTCTTCGTCAGCGAACACGGTAACCGCCACATCGCTTTCCTGGTATAAGTAGCTGTCCATGAAGCTGGTGATAGCCAGCACGGTCGCGCCCTTTTTCTTGGCAAGCCGCACCGCATCCACCACCGCTTTGGTTCTGCCGCTATGGGAAACCGCCAGCACCACATCCCCTGTTTCCAGATTCGCCGCCGTCACACCCATGAGCAAAATATCGGAGCAGGCCGTTGCCCACAGACCCAGCTGCGACAACCGGTACTGGGCGTCCGTTACCACCGTGGAGGAGGTTCCCAGTCCGAAAATAAAAATGCGCTTTGCCTGTACCAGCACTTCCGACATTTTTTCCACCTTGGAAAAATCCAGCTTGTCTAAAGTGTCCTGCAAGGTGTACATACCGGAGTGAAACACCTTGCGCACCACAGCCGCACTGCCACTTTCGTGTTCTACGGATGGCACGGTGTTTTTCTGCTCCTCACGCTTGCTGCCCAGCTCTCTTGCCAGCTCGATTTTCAACTCCGCAAAGCCCTGCAACTGGATGGTCTTACAAAACCGGATCACCGCAGAAGACGCTACACCACATTTTTCTGCAAGCTGATGTACTGTTAACCCCGTAACCTCCTGGGGAGATTCCAGAACATAGGTCGCCACCTTTCGCTCCGCCGATGTGTAATCGCAGAACAGGCGCTTGATCTGTTGTGTAACCATAGCAAGCTTCCTTTCTCTTCCAGTTTACCAATATATTATCATCACAGTCCACGGATTGCAAGAGCGAATCCAGTGAAATACGCAAAGCGCATTGTCGCCTAGCCGCCGACCAGGGCGACGGGAATGGGCAACAATGGTTGCAAACAGATGGCGATGGTCGTAAGAGAACGAAAAACACCCCATGATCTCCAAAGGCCTTGGAAATCATGGGGTTTTACCTGCTTTAGCGACCATAGCCTAACAAAAAAAGAGACAGCCTTTCGACTGTCTCTTTGGTGCGCGAGGCGGGACTTGAACCCGCACGTCCGCAGTGAACACTAGAACCTGAATCTAGCGAGTCTACCAATTCCACCACTCGCGCATATTTAGCTGTGCGCCTTAGCGCTTGAGTATATTAGCACACAGGGCAGAATTTGTCAACAGTTTTTTTGCTTTTTTTGAAAAATTTTAATCCTTATAGTACAGCATGCAATGGCAATAGCCTTTGAAATCGGGATCGGCGATCTGTTCACGGAATTCCTTGCAGATACACTTATTCTCCTCCGTCCGCTGCAGGCGGCAGGGGCAATAGCCGCCGGTGCGCTTCAGACCGTCACGGATGGTCTGCACCATTTCTTTATCTTCATTGAGTCGCACTGCCATAGGCTCACATCCTTTTTTCTTTTATTATATCACCACTGTCAAATTCATTTTAATGATGTGCGTCCTTTTGGGCAGGGGTGTCTAGGAGTGTGCCGGTTTCTGTGAACCGGGAGCCGTGGCAGGGGCAGTCCCAGGAGTGTTCCGCACTGTTCCAGCGCAGAGCGCAGCCCATGTGGGGACACCGCTTTACGGTGGGGATGGCAAAATCTGCCACGGTTGCCCCCATATTACAAGCCAGCTGCTTATGCAGCATGGAGCGGTTTGGGCGCAGCATCTGCGCAAGCGGATTGGCCTTTCCGCTGATCATATCCGTCAGCAAGTTGGCCGCCACCATAGAATTGGTCATGCCCCAGGCGTTGAAGCCGGTGGCCACATACACATCGGGCATGTTGGGACTGTATTTTCCCACATAGGGCAGGCCGTCCAGGCTCATGCAGTCCTGGTTTGCCCAACGGCAGCGAATCCTGGCTTTGGGAAAATACCGCTTGGCACGATCCTCCAAATATGCAAAGCCGCCGTCTTTCTTCCCTGTCCGGTGATCACCGCCGCCCATAAGCAACAGATCACCATAGGGGCAAAAATACAGCCCATCGCCCTCCAGCTCTGCCATGGTTGCCCCGGGATCAGGTGCATTTTCCAAGGCCAACACATAGGATCGGCTTTGGTATAGCTTCATAAAATACATGCCCCGGCGGTTGATAAAGGGGAAATGGGTGGCAACCACCACCTGCTGTGACTGCACCTGGCAATTATCCAGGATGGCGGTCGTACCGCTCAGATCCAACACCCGGCTATTCTCGTAGATCTGCAGATCCTTTGCCATAGCATTGATGAATTTCAGCGGGTGGAACTGGGCCATATTGGGATAAGTCACCGCCGCTGATGCAGGGATATTGAAAGGCGCAGTTTCCCCAAGCCGCGCGGCAAAGCCCAATCGGTTTACGGTCAGCGCTTCCTGCTGCAGCCGTTCCGGCTCTTTGGCAGTGAACTGCACAGAGGGCATATCCTGAAAATCGCAGGTGATCCCCTGGGAAAGCCGCCGGAATTCCCTGACCGCCGCCAGGTTGGCTTGAAGATAGGCTTTGGCGGTGGCTTCATCAAATTGTTTGATCATATCCTCATATAAAAAGTCATGCTGGGCGGTCAGTACCGCCGTGGTTTTGGCAGTGATGCCGCTGCCGATCCGGTTTGCTTCCAATAGCACAACACTAAGACCGGCTTCGCTGAGCTTCTTTGCACACAACACCCCAGCCATACCGCCGCCGATTACCAGCACCTGGGTCTGGATGTCTTTTTTCAGACTGGGAAACCGCAGCCCCTGATCCAGTTTTGTCCATACAGATTCCATAGGATCATCCCCTTTACAGGTAGCATACCCCAAAAACGGAAATTGATTGCGTGGGTTTCCTCTTTCTTTTTTGCGGAAAATGTGATATGCTTATAAAAATGTCTTTTGGAGGATGTCATGGACTTTCTGCCTGTTTGTAAAAAGGATATGCTGGCCAGGGGTTGGGCCCAGTGCGATTTCGTGTATGTGATCGCCGATGCCTATGTGGATCACCCCTCCTTTGGTCATGCCATTATCAGCCGTGTACTGGAAAATGCCGGTTACACGGTGGGTATCATTTCCCAGCCCAACTGGAAGGATCCCAAGTCCATTGATATCTATGGCCGTCCCCGTTTGGGCTTTTTGGTATCCGGCGGCAACATGGATTCCATGGTCAACCACTATTCTGTCACCAAGCACAAGCGCAAGACCGATGCCTTTACTCCCGGCGGTGTGATGGGCAGACGGCCGGATTACGCCACGGTGGTATACTGTAACCTAATCCGGCAAACCTATAAGGATGTACCCATTCTCATTGGCGGCATTGAGGCCAGCCTGCGCAGATTAGGCCACTACGATTACTGGTCTGAGAGCATGAAGCGCTCGGTGCTGCTGGATTCCCAGGCGGATCTATTGATGTACGGCATGGGCGAAAAGAGCATCGTGGAGATCGCCGATGCCCTCAATTCCGGCATGGATGTGAAGGATATTACCTATATTGACGGCACGGTGTTCAAGACCGCCCAGGTGGATAACAGCCTGCCCACCATTACCCTGCCGGCCTTTGATGAGATCAAGGCCAACAAGCGGCTGTACGCGGAAAGCTTCAAAATCCAGTACAACAATTGCGACCCCTTCACCGCCAAGCGGTTGGTTGAGCCTTACGGCAAGGAATTTGTTGTACAAAATCCGCCGCAAAAGCCCCTGACCGTGGAGGAAATGGACGCAGTTTATGCCCTGCCCTATATGCGCTCCTATCACCCCAGCTACGAAAAGGCCGGGGGCGTGCCTGCCATTGAGGAAGTCAAGTTCAGCCTTGTCAGCAACCGTGGCTGCTTCGGTGCTTGCTCTTTCTGCGCGCTGACCTTCCACCAGGGACGGATCATCCAGACCCGGAGCCACGAATCCATTTTGGAAGAGGCCCGGCACATGGTGAAGGACAAAGATTTCAAGGGCTACATCCACGATGTGGGCGGCCCTACCGCCAATTTCCGTCACCCTGCCTGCGACAAGCAACTGACCAAGGGTGCCTGCGGCGGCAGACAGTGCCTGTTCCCCACCCCCTGCAAAAATATTGAGGCCGACCATTCCGATTATATTGCGCTTTTGCGTAAATTGCGGAAGATCGAGGGCGTGAAAAAGGTCTTTGTGCGCAGCGGTATTCGTTTTGACTATTTGCTGGCCGACAAGAAGGATACCTTCTTTAAGGAACTGGTACAGCACCACATTTCCGGTCAGCTGAAGGTTGCCCCGGAGCATGTATCCGACAAGGTGCTTGACCGCATGGGCAAGCCCAGAAATGCGGTGTACAACCGGTTTGTGGATAAGTATTATGCTCTGAATAAGCAGTTCGGCATGAACCAGTTTTTGGTGCCCTATCTCATGTCCAGCCACCCGGGCTCTACTTTAAAGGAGGCCATTGAGCTGGCGGAGTATATCCGGGAGATGGGCTACAATCCGGAGCAGGTGCAGGATTTCTATCCCACCCCCTCAACCCTGTCCACAGTCATGTACTACACCGGCATTGACCCCAGAACCATGGAGCGGGTCTATGTGCCCACCGATCCCCACGAAAAGGCCATGCAGCGGGCTCTGATCCAGTACCGCAATCCGAAAAACTATTATTTGGTCAAAGAAGCGCTGATCAAGGCGCATCGGGAGGATCTGATCGGTTCCGGGCCTAAATGTCTGATCCGTGCTGTTCCGCCCAAGCCCGGCGGACACAAACCGCCTCCCAAAAAAGCCCCAGCCAAGCCTGCACGCAGAGCCCCTGCCCCCAAGAGCAGAAAGGGGAAACGATGAGTAAGAAAACATATAATCGCCACCCATTTCTGCGCTTTGCCTTTGTGGTATATATGGCCATGATGCTTTGGCTGCTGTTTGGCCGCTCCCGTGGCTGGGTGGAAGGGCTTAGCTATGAGGAAATGCTGCGGTTGAATGTGAATTTTAGGCCGCTCTACACCATCCGCAACTATTTGCAGGTGGTACTGCACCGCACCAATGATGATGTGCTTGTCCACTGTATTATCAATCTGGTGGGCAATGTGGTCATGTTCATTCCTGCAGGCTGGCTGCTGCCGGGCATTTGGAGAGGACACAGGAACTTTTTCCAGTTCTTTGCCACCACTCTGGCATCCATTCTGATCATCGAGCTAACACAGCTGCTGACCCTGCTGGGCAGCTTCGATGTGGACGATGTGATTCTGAACATGGCCGGTCTGATCATCGGCTATTTGGCATACATCATTACACATAGAAAATAACAAAACCTGCAACTGGGACATAGCCACGGTTGCAGGTTTTATATTGGTATGAATTCCAACTTGTCTTTCTGTATACCGCCGCAACCATTTCGGTGCGTCATTGCGAACCAGTGACCGTTGTCACTGGTGTGGCAATCTCCAATGTCCATGTTTTGCAAGGAACCACAATAGAAGTAGTTTTTACTGCGGAGATTGCCACGCCAGTGTGCGCACTGACTCGCAATGACAAAAGTTGAGTGCAGGACGAATAACCAACAGAGCGATAAATATGGATTTGTTTTGGTTCTGTTTGGGGAGGGCTTGTGCATAGGATGTTCCATACATTGCTTTCGAGGTGGTACTATGGAACATATAACCAACGCAATTACCCTGCGGGGCTGTCTGCTGGAGCTGCCCCAGTTTTCCCATGAAAATCACGGACGGCGCTTTTATCGCTTTATGCTGGAGGTGGCCAGGCTCTCCGGGGCGGTGGATATCCTGCCGGTGATCGCCCAGGAGAATATCCTAAATACAATAGACCCCACCGCCGGGGAGATGCTGACGGTCACGGGACAGATCCGATCCTACAACCAGCGCAGTGACGGCGTGCGCCATCTGATCATATTCATATTCGCCACAGATATCGTAGCCGAGGACGGTGAGCCCATCAACGATGTGATCCTGGAAGGCCCATTGTGCCGGGAGCCCAATTATCGCCGCACACCTTTGGGGCGGGATATCTGCGATGCCATGCTGGCGGTTCCCAGAGCCTTCCGCCGGGCGGATTATCTACCCTGTATCCTGTGGGGACGCACCGCCCAGGAGGTGGCACAATGTCACACCAGCGACCGTATCCGCATTGAAGGCCGACTGCAAAGCCGCATTTACACAAAGCTGACGGAAGATGGCCCCATTGAGCGCACAGCCTATGAAATTTCGGCACTGACTGCGCAGATTCTGGATTGTTATCAAGCCGGGGACGATTAGATCGTCCCCAAAGCCACGGAAAGAAACAGTGTTTCTTTACCGACAAACCATTCTATACAAGGTCAGCCTTTGTGGTGCATTTCAAACTTCAATTTATCGCTTTGACATTTCGATGCGTTGTAGGGACCGGCGTCCTCGACGGTCCGTTACCGCAGTTCGTGATTGCGGACCGTCCGGGAGGCCGGTCCCTACAAAGGGTGTGCGATAAATACGAATTTGTAGAATTTGGGGGCTTTTCAACACTGGCGGGGTGTGGTATGATAAAGAAAAAGCCTGGGGGTGTTGGTATGAAGAAAAAGGTACGCTCCATTCTGGATATTTTGGCTGGGCGGTATCCGGATGCGCCCTGTGCGCTGCATTACAGCAAGGACTATGAGCTGATGATCGCCGTGCGGCTGTCCGCCCAATGCACTGACGCCCGGGTGAACCTGGTGACCCCGGCGCTTTTTGCGGCCTACCCCACCCTGGAGGCCATGGCCAATGCGCCAATTGCAGATGTGGAAAATTTTGTCCACTCCTGCGGCTTTTATCGGCAAAAGGCTAAGGACATTGTGCAGGCCTGTCAAATGCTCATAGAAAAGCACGGCGGCAAAGTACCGGACAGCATGGAGGCACTTTTGCAGCTGCCCGGCGTAGGCAGAAAAACCGCAAACCTGCTGCTGGGCGATCTTTACGGCCAGCCTGGCAGCGTGGTCTGTGATACCCACTGCATCCGTATCTGCGGACGACTGGGGCTGTCCAAGGGCAAAGAGCCGGAAAAGGTGGAAAAGCAGCTGCGCAAAATTCTTCCCCCGGAGGAAAGCAGCGATTTCTGCCACCGGATCGTATTGTTCGGTCGGGAGATCTGCACTGCCCGCAATCCTAAATGTGCTGACTGTCCCCTGGCTGTACATTGTAAAGAATGGACTGTTTGATCTGTTTACATGGTGATGTTCGTCACACCGGAGATTGCCACACCAGTGTGCGCACTGGTTCGCAATGACACCTCTTTTTTAGATTTTACCATACACATATTACCCCCCTTGTCCGCATAGGCTGTGGACAAGGGGGGATCGTTTTGCGGCGACGGATGCCTATTTTTTACAGTGCGCTGCTGCTGACCGCAGTAAATCTATTATTGCGGCTGGGTGGCACTTCCTTCCAGGTCTATTTATCCGGCAGGATCGGTGCCGCCGGGATCGGGCTTTTGCAGCTGGTGCTTTCTGTCAGCTCCCTTTCCATGACCGCCGCCATGGCCGGAGTGCGCACCGCCACCATGTACCTGTCCGCAGAGGAACTGGGGAAAAAGCGGCCGGGGAACATTAAATGGGTGCTGTCCGGGTGCTTTGCTTACAGTATCCTTTTCAGCGGCGTGATCTGTTTTGGGGTCAGCTACTTTGCTCCCCTGCTTGCTAAATATTGGGTTGGCGATGAGCGGACGGTGGCTGCCATCCGGCTGTTCGCCGCCTTTTTGCCGGTGACCTGTTTGTGCGGGGTCATGACCGGCTATTTTACCGCCGCCAACCGCATCGGCACGCTGGCGGCCGTAGAGATCGCAGAGCAGCTTTTTTGCGTGAGCATTACCATTCTCATGCTCCGGTTTTGGGCCGGACACGATCCTGTCACAGCCTGCTCTGCGGTGGTTTTGGGCAGCGGTCTGGGTGCCTGTCTGACTTTGATCTCACTGTTGATTCTACGCTCAAGGGAACGAACACCGGCTGCGCCCCGGATCAGCGTGCGGCACAGGCTATTGGACACTGCCCTGCCCCTGGCACTGGCCGACGATCTGAAGGCCGGGATCTCCACCACGGAGAATCTGATGGTACCCAAGCGGCTTGCCCTGTATGCAGGCAGCGTGGAGCCCCTGGCAGCCTTTGGTACGGTCTGCGGCATGGTGTTTCCGGTGCTCATGTTCCCGGCGGCCATTATTTACGCCCTGGCGGAGCTGCTGATCCCGGAGCTTGCCCGGTGCGCCGCCGCAGGCAGCCACACAAGGATCGGGTATTTGGTGGGCCGCAGTTTACGGATCTGCATGCTCTACGGCTGCGCCTTCTGCGGGCTTATGTTTCTGTGTGCGGACAGCTTATGTATGAAACTGTACGACAGCCCATTGGCTGGGTTTTATTTGCGGCTTTATGCCCCCATGATCCCCATGCTCTACTGCGATGCCATCACCGATGCCATGACCAAGGGCTTGGGGCAGCAAAAGGCCTGTGTGCGGTATAATATTACCACCTCTGCCATGGATGTGATCTTTCTGTATCTGCTGCTGCCCAAGTACGGCATGCATGGGTATCTTTTGAGCTTTTTTGTGACCCATCTGATGAATTTTCTGCTGAGCCTGGGCAGGCTGTTAAAGATCGCCGGCAAGCGCCTGCCCCTGCGGATTCCGGTTTTGGCATTGCTGGCGACGGCAATGGGCATTTTTGTGGCATCTGCGGCGCATAGTGTATTCATACAATGCGCGGTATTTTTGTTGGTCTCCGGCTGCCTGCTCACGCTGTTTGGGGTCATGGGAAAGGAGGACGCCGCCTGGATGAAGAATGTGATTGCATGCAAATAGAAAAGGCCGCTGGCGGTTGCCAGCGACCTTGCGTTTTATTTCTTACGGAAGGACATACAGTCGGTGCACTGATCCATGGTAGGATTGCACTCGTGGGTGCCCACCAGGATCTTATCCAGGGAGCAGTAGTTTGCGCTGTCACAGTGGTGTGCGCACTGGGAAACGGTACACTCGATGCTCTTGTTTGCATTGCAGTTCATAACATTTTCCTCCTTTTTATTGGGATATGTTCAGTATGCCCCGACTTTGATTTTTCATGCAAGATACAATTGACAAGTTTGCTGCTTGTATGTATAATATATGCGGAAAATATCGGTTTTCCGATAAGAAAAATCGATGACGGCAGAACCGTCATTGGAAAGAAAGGAAAATTTGCCATGATTTATAGTGCAGAAGTACAGCATATGTGCTCCGTGGCCAAGGGTGCCTATCACGGCCCCGCTCCCATCCCCGAAGAGGGCAAGTGGGTGCAGGTTAAGGAAATTAAGGATGTCAGCGGTTTTACCCACGGCATCGGCTGGTGCGCTCCCCAGCAGGGCTGCTGCAAGCTGACCCTGAATGTGAAGGAGGGCATCATTGAGGAGGCTCTGGTGGAGACTCTGGGCTGCTCCGGCATGACCCACTCCGCTGCTATGGCTTCCGAGATCCTGATCGGCAAGACCCTGCTGGAGGCTCTGAACACCGACCTGGTGTGCGACGCCATCAACACCGCCATGCGCGAGCTGTTCCTGCAGATCGTCTACGGCCGTTCCCAGTCCGCCTTCTCCGAGGACGGCCTGGCTGTCGGCGCTTCCCTGGAGGACCTGGGCAAGGGCCTGCGTTCTCAGGTCGGCACCATGTTCGCTACCAAGGCCAAGGGTCCCCGCTATCTGGAGATGGCTGAGGGCTACGTCACCCGCTGCGCTCTGGACGAGAACGACTTCATCATCGGTTACGAGTTCATCAATCTGGGCAAGATGATGGACTTCATCAAGAAGGGCGACGATGC
>JAZNHQ010000071.1:0-16549 GCA_045577035.1 Faecousia sp.
GCAGTTTTCAGCCGTTTGCTTTTTCCAAGACGAAGAAAATCACGCAGACAATACTTTGTGTATTATCAAGGGATTTTCTGATGTATTGGGAAATGCAAGCGTCTGAAAACCTATTTGGGTTCGAGTCCTCTCAGCCTAAGGAGGAATTATCCATTGGAATTTATTAAGATACCATTTGGTTATATTTTGAACCTGTTTTATCAGCTGACCGGCGGTTATGGCTGGGCACTGATTCTCTTTGCGTTTTTCGTCCGGCTGGTGCTGCTGCCCGCCACTGCAAAGAGTAAAAAAAGTACCATGAAAATGTCTCGCCTGCAGCCTCAGATCCAGTTCCTGCAGAAAAAGTATGGCAACGATCAGCAGAAAATGAGCGAAGCTATGCGTGAACTGTACAAGGCAGAAGGCGTATCTATGGGCGGTGGCTGTCTATGGAGTCTGTTACCCCTGCTGCTGCTGTTCCCCCTGTATAGCGTTGTCCGTCAGCCCCTGACCTACATGCTGGGTCTGGACTCCGAAACCAGAGGCGCCATCTATACTGCACTGGAAGCCGTAGGTCATTCTATACCCAGCGGTGCGTTCCGTCAGATGATTGCTGCACCTCTGATTGGCGATACTGCACCCATTTTGCAGCATGCTTTGAGTGCTGAAACCCTGCAGGGTATCAGCTTCCGGTTCATCGGCATGGATCTGAGTACCATTCCCGAAATTCCCTTTACTGCCGCCTGGCAGTGGAATTGGCAGCACATCGGCGTTCTGCTGATGCCTGTTCTGTCCGCACTTAGCCAGGTTGTTTCCATGCTGATCACTCAGCACATGAACAACAGTCTGATCACCAATGAAAAGGGTCTGCGTGACAAGGAAGCAGCCAAAAATGCACAGTCCAATCAAAGTGGCAAAATGATGATGTATATCATGCCCTTGATGACCCTATTCATCGGCTTCAGCTTCCCCGCAGCACTGAGCCTGTACTGGCTGGCCAGCGGTGTATTCACCACCGTAATGGATGTCATTCTGACCAGAAAGTACCGCAAGATCTACGATGCTGAAGATGCCTCCAAGCTGCGCAAGGCACTGCAGGAGGAAGAAGCTGAGATGGAGCGCGAGCGCATCCGTGCAGAGCGCCGTGCTGCCAATCCCGACGGCATCACCCAGAATACCAGCAAGAAGAAGCTGCAGCAGGCAAAGCTGCGTGAGCAGGAAGCTGAAAAGGCTGCGGCACAGAGAGAATATGCCAAGAAAAAGGGTATTTATGTAGAGGAAGAGGACGAGAGCCCCAAGGCACTGTCCGGCATTCCCGAACGCCCCTTCTGTAAGGGCCGCGCCTACCGCGCTGACCGTTACAGCAGCCAAGCAACGGAGGAATAATCAATATGGAAAAAACCATTACCGTTACCGGTAAAAATATGGAATTGGCCACCCAGTCCGCCATGGAGCAGCTGGGTCTGGACCGTGACAGCATTCAGGTAGAGCTGGTTGCCCGTGAGAAATCCGGCTTCTTCGGCATAGGCTCTTCCCCCTGTATCATTAAGGTCACCTATGAGGTTCCCGATCCTGTGGAGCCCAAGAAGAGTGCCCTGGGCTCTGCATCCCGTTCCAAGCCCAAGAAAAAGCCCGAGGCTCCCAAGGCTGAGCCCAAGGTGGAAACACCCAAGCCCGCTCCCAAGTCTGAAGCCCCCAAGGCAAAGCCCGAGCCAAAGCCCCAGACCCCCAAGGCTCCCAAGGAGCCTAAGGAGCCCAAGGCCTATACCCCCGCTGCTCCCGGCAGTATGGAGGAAAAGGTGGAGCAGTTCATCCAGGGTCTGCTGGAGCACATGGGCTCCAAGGCCGTGCCCCATGCGGTCATGGCCGAGGACAACACTTGCAATGTAGAGCTGGTTGGCGAGGATCTGGGTTACCTGATTGGCCGCCGCGGCGATACTCTGGATGCCATTCAGCATCTGGCCAACTACTCCGTCAACCGGGGTATCGAGGGTCATGTGCGCATCAATGTGGACGCCGAGGAATACCGTGAAAAGCGTGAGGAATCTCTGCGCCGGTATGCTCACAAGAAGGCACAGCAGGTGCTGAAGGCTCACCGCCGCACCACTCTGGAGCCCATGAACGCCTATGAGCGTCATGTGATCCACGCCGCCCTGCAGGATACGGATCGGATCACCACCTACTCCGTAGGTACCGAGCCTAACCGCCGTGTAGTTATTGAGTACGTAAGATAAAATAACAAAACCTCCCCATCTGGGGAGGTTTTGTTATTTTTTATGCAAAATGAGAATTGTGTTGACATCGTAAACAGGTTGTGTTATCATATGTTTACAAAATAAACACCAAGGAGGTGCAACCAATATGAAGCAATCCCAAAACCATTTGACCCCCACAGAATGGAGTCTGATGGAATGTCTGTGGGAGCAGTCCCCCCGGACGGGCAAGGAGGCAGTGGACTTCATGGCCAAATCTGTCGGCTGGTCCCGATCCACCACACTGACCATGCTCCGGCGCATGACGGAAAAGGGACTGATAGCTTGTGATGCCCAGGGTGGCATGAACACCTATTCTCCCCTGCTGAAAAAGGAGGAGGCTGCCCAAGAGCAGACCAATGAATTTTTGGATCGGGTGTATCACGGCAGCATCAGCATGCTGCTGAGCGCCTTTACCAAAAAGCAAGCCTTGAGTCAGGAGGAGATCGACCGGCTGTACGCCATTTTGGAGGAGGCGAAAGGCAATGACTGAATGGATCTTAACATCCAGCTTGCTGATCGTCCTTATACTGGGTCTGCGGCTTGTCCTGAAAGGCAGGATCGGCCTGCGGCTGCAATACGCCCTGTGGGCATTGGTGCTGATAAGGCTTTTGATTCCCTTCCAATTTGCAACCAGCAGCATCAGCGCCTTGACCTTTGCCGAAAAGCTGACCCCTACGACAGTCACTTCCGTTTCCACTCCGGTAGTTACCACTCCGGTTACCCAGCCAAATACGCCGGTCACTCCGGAACCGGTGGTTCCCGGACCCACGGTCGTCCCAGAAACACCGGTCACATCAGAAGCTCCGGAAAAAACCGTCTGGGAATACCCATTTACATTGAAACAGACCCTAACCTTTGTTTGGCTGCTGGGCATGAGCCTTTTGGCTTTGAGTATGATAATCAGCAACCTGCGCTTCGGCTTGCGGTTAAGGCGCAGCCGCCAGGCTGCCCCCGCCTACCGCAAGCACCGGGTATTTTACAGTCCGGTGGATAGTCCCTGTCTGTTCGGTCTATTCCGCCCCAGCATTTATTTACCGGAAAGCTGCCGGGAGGATGCCGAAGCCCTTTCCCATGTTCTGGCCCACGAGCATGCCCATTATGGCCACGCAGATCATATTTGGTCGGTGCTGCGCTGTGTGTGCCTGTGCCTGCATTGGTACAATCCTTTGGTTTGGGTGGCAGCATTTTTATCCAAGGCTGACAGTGAACTGGCCTGTGACGAAGCTGCCATTCAAGCCTTGGGTGAAGAGTACCGTACCCAATACGGCAAAACGCTCATCCGGCTTTCCTGTGCCAAGCCAGGGGCAAAAACCCTGCTGAGCACCGCCACCACCATGGACGGCAGCAAGCGAACATTGAAAAACCGCATTTTGCTCATTGCTAAGCACCCAAAAACCAAATGGATCACCCTGATTGTCTTGATTCTTGCGGCAGCAGTGATCTGCCTTGTGGTTTTCACGGGCCCCAAGAATGATCCTGGTGCGGAAACAGAACCACCTGAGACAGAACCTATCATAGATATATTCGATCCCCCGGTTTATAACGATGGCGGTATTGAGGGCGTATTTCTGTTCTCCGGAAGCAAGCTGTATGTTTGGGATTATAGCGCAGCTGAGCCGTCTCTGGGTCCCGGCTACGCCAAGCTGGACGGCGTTGTTCTGACCAATGATATTCATACTATCCCCTATCTTGACGCCTATGCCTGCCGCCTGGAGGAAGGCACGCAGATCTACCATGACACTGTATATGATCGGATCTACACCAAGCCCGGCCCCATTGGTTCAGGTTTAGAAAAAGCCACCTTTGTGCCGGTGATGGATATGACCCAATGGTGGCAGGACACTCCCATAACTGCCGGATATTACAGCCTCATAGATAACGCCCAACTTCGGGATAAATACTATATTTATCTCAACGGCAACGGTGGCGGCACATATATCAGCGGAAATTTTGAGACCTCCATAGCTGTAGGCAAGCATCCCCTGCAGATCTCCCGGAAATATTCTCTGAATTATCGTCTGGACGGCACTGTGCTGACCACCTCCACGGGAACCTATCTCTATTACGGCCAGGAAAAACCGGAGATCCCAGCTTCCGATACCCTCACAACCGGCACTTACCGCATCCTTGGTGAAATGGGATCGAATCTTGATCACACGAACAGCCCCTATTTAATGCGGATACATGCCGACGGTACAGGCACTTTGAATTATTTGGGCAAAACCTATACCCTCACAGTTATCGAAGATACGCTGTCTGTTGACGGTGCTGCCGCTTATTACAGCTACAGCCACGCCCAAGGCCGCGGTGCCCTGGCCATGCAGATTGACGGTGAAAAGACGATTCTGGTTATTAACAGCGACACTCTATATTCTTCAGACACGGACATTGATGCATCCATGACTGCCCGAGGCACCTACAACGCCTACTTCGCCGCCACCCGGACAACCACAGATCTTTCCCGCACCCTCTCCTGCGTTCACAACGGCGAGGATATTGACCTGCGCAGGCTGTTCTATAACGGAATAGAGGGAAATCCCGAACCCAGCGAGGAAGAACTGCAATACCTAATCAGCCAGGGCTTTGATCCAAAATTCGGCATTACCCGGATCACCGCAGCGCAAATGGAAAGCACATTGCAAAGCTATTTGGGAATCAACAGGGCGCAGTGCGAACAGGTAGGCATCGAAGACTTTGTATTCTATAACGGCTCCTATTTCATCAATCACCGTTCCAAGGAGCAAATAACCATCAGCGTGCTGGGTGTGATCCACGGCGATGACTGCGACACGATTTTGTATCAGTATACAGATGGCTGTATGCCCCAATACGAGGGACTGCTCATGGAGGTCATGGTGGAGTTTGATTCCTACGGTGGAATAACTGTAAAATACAACCGAATCTCGGACTACGCAATGGAATAAATACAAAGCTGCATAAATTTCCCCCTTTTGGGTATTCTTATCCAAAAGGGGGTATTGTTTTGATTCTATCATACATCCGCACGCTGATTTTATATTCCATTTTAATTCTGGTGATCCGGCTTATGGGCAAGCGGCAGATCGGTCAGATGGAAGCCTCGGAATTTGTGGTGACCATGCTGGTGGCAAATCTGGCATCCATCCCCATGCAGGATGGCGCCATCCCCCTTTTTTCCGGACTGGTACCCATTTTGACCGTACTGGGCATGGAGCTGGTACTGTCCACATTATCCATGAAAAATCTGAAATTTCGTAAAATATTATGTGGAAAACCCGTTATATTAATAGAAAACGGCAATATTCTTCAATCAAATCTCAAGAAAACCCGGGTGACTCTGGACGAACTGACGGGCCATCTGCGTGAGAAAGAGATCCTAGATCCCAGAAATGTGCAGTATGCCATCTTGGAAACCAACGGCAATTTATCCGTGTTTCCCTACCCCAAAGAGCAACCTGCCAACGCAAAAGATGCTGGCATACAGGTTGGCAAACGGAATCTTCCCATAACCATTATCTCTGACGGCAGGTTATTAACCGAAAACCTGGTTTCCTCCGGTAAAACAGAGGGGTGGGTGCAAAAAACACTTCATAATCTGGATACAAGCCAGGAAGAGACTTTTCTTTTGACGGTGGATAAGGAAGATCATATTATTTTTTACAGGAAGGATTATTGATATGAAACTTCGTATGGGCTTGGGCCTTGGTATTCTTCTGTTTTTCTTGATTGCCGGACTTCTTGCCGCTGCAGCCATGAAGCAAACTTGTGATCCGGTGGCTCAACTTCTGAAGCGCGCATCGGTACAGGATAACCCACAGATTGCCACTCAGTTAGCCCAGGAAGCCAAGCAAAAGTGGGATCGCCACAGAGATGCCATTGCCACATTGGCAGATCATACCCCCATGGATGAAATTGACGGACTCTTTGGGCAAGCAATTACCTGCGCAGAAAATGGACAGACAGAAGACTTTTCCGCTTTGTGTAATCGGCTTTCCTTACTGGTGTCTGCGGTTTACGATGCGCACAGACTGACTTGGTGGAATATAATCTAGTAAAAATGTAAATATTTTCAGTTTTTCTTGACAAGTGGGCTATGCAGTGTGTATAATTATCGTGTTAAAATCCACTATTAAGGAGAATGCGTCATTATGGTTACCCGCAAAATCAATTTTGTTCTGTGCATTTTGATCGTACTTGTAATTATCGGTCAATTTTACTTTGTGTTTCAGCCCTACATTAACTACGCTCCCAAGCTGACCAAATATGAGATGGAAGTTGAAGGTAAGGTTGCCAAGGCTACGGACTTCTCCTTGATGGAAGTAGTCTGGACTGATTACTACAAGATCCAAAAAGAGTACTTACTGCCCGAGCTGGAAGAAGCAGATATGATCCATGTAAAGGACGCCAAGGGCAATGAGGTAAAGAGACCCACCGATATCCAGAAGCTGGATGCCGCCGGTGAAATGTCCAATGGCTTTGTTATGGGCATCGTTGGTGTGAATGTTCTGGGCATCGTAGTGCTGATCATGACCATCTTCACCCGGAAGTCTTTGGTGCATTACCTGTTCAGCCTGGCTTGGGCCATTTGCAGTGTCTATGCATTCTATGCCGATAACTTCATTTTGAATAATCTGGCTATTGAATCCGCAGCCAAGACCGTTCTGCCCTGGCTGCAATACCTGTCCATTGCCGCTGCGGCTCTGGTCGTTCTGCGTGGTTATCCCTGGTTCTACAGCCGCTACATCCACAAAGAGAAGCTGGATCTGGAAGCACTGAACGCCTAATAATTTGATTAAAAAAGTCCTGCAAACTTGTGTTTGCAGGACTTTTTTTAATGTTTATCTTTAATAAGCATCGGAGTCATATGGGGTTTGTTGAAGAACTGCTCAAATCGGATGCATTTGACCAAAAAGGCATAATACACATTATAGCCGCAGCCGTACATACTCTCCGTATTGCCCATGCCCTTGGCAATGACCACATCGGCCTGATCCAGGGCTTCCTTGGCTTGCCGGCTCAGCTGAGGAATATCTACGCCGCCGATATCATTGCCGGTATCCACAATGGGAAATTCCAGTTCCATATAGGCCGCATCCTCACGGGTCGCATCATTATGTGCAGGCTTTCCGCGCACACAGAAGGTAATCTGCAGGTGAGGGTATTTTTTTTGCAGCTGCTGGGCAAGAATGCGATCAAAGCCGATCTCACCGGCATTATCCGTAATATACAGCAGCTTTTTACCGGAAGCCAAATCTTTGCACAGGCTTTCATAAACCTGTGGATCCAGCTCCATTTTCAAGGCATTTTGCAGCATTTCATCCAGCTTTTCAAAGCTGACCTGGCCTTTCAGTGCCGCAAAGTCCAGATAATTACCCAGCACCGCAAACTGCAATGCCGCAAATACCGGGTCTGCTTGCTGCTCCACCAGGGCGCTGATTTCTCCCAGCCGGGGTTTAATAAATTCGTTGGATTCTTTCTTCTCCGCAATAAAACGGTCGTGTCCCATGCCAAAATGCTTTTGATACAAGTAATTGATCTTGGCACCCACAATGGCAGAATTACTGCCCTCCAAAGCATCCCGGAGAATCTCCAACAGATCCTTGCCAAAGTCCACGGCCTTTTCCGGGTCCAGTGCCTCCGCAGCTTCTAAATGCTTTTTGGCTAAACAGCGAATGCACAGGGTATTCATATTGATTGCCATAATCAGCCCTCTTTTATTCCGTTCAAATGTCTGCGGATATAGCCTTGGATCATATCCAGCGCCACATAGTTTTTGCCGCCCTCCGGCACCACGATATTGGCGTATTTCTTGCTGGGCTCCACATACTTTTCGTGCATGGGCTTCACCGTTGTCTGGTACTGCTCGATCACAGATTCCATGGTTCTGCCGCGCTTGGTCACATCGCGCTTGATACGGCGGCAAATACGCACATCTGCATCTGTATCCACGAAAATACGGATATCCATCATGTTGCGCAGCTGCTCGTTTTCAAAAATCATAATACCTTCCACAATGATCACAGGTTTAGAATCCAGGTGGACGGTTTCATTGCTGCGGTTATGTACGGTGTAGTCATAAACCGGGCACTCCACCGGCTCGCCCCGGCGCAGACATTCCAGGTGATATGCCATCAAGGATGTATCAAAGGCTGCAGGCTCGTCATAATTGATCTTACTGCGCTCTTCCAGAGTCATTTCATCATGGCGCTTATAGTAATTGTCATGACTCATGACCGTCACTTCATCACCAAAATGCTTTACCAGGTTGTTCATCAGCGTGGTCTTACCGCTGCCGGTACCGCCGGCAATGCCAATTACAAGTACATCATTCATGATTTATCCTCCAAAAGCTTCATGCAAAGTTCAATCAAAGCCGGGTCATTGCTACTGTTTTCAATTTGCACAGATCCCGGCCCATCCCACATTAGATCCGCAGCCTCCAAACGCCGTTTGGTCTGTCGTGCAGTACCTGCACCGCCATCCAAAAGCTGGGTGCGCTTTCCTAAAATCTCACCGATCACATTGGAAGCGAAGGGATAATGGGTACAGCCTAACACAATGGCATCCAGCTTGTCCACATAGGGACTCAGTATTGGCGAAAGCAATTCTTTTATTTTAGAATCCGGGGCACCGCCTTCAATCAGCTCCACAAGGCCGGGAGCCGGGATCAGACTGACGGAAGCTTTCGGGAAGCGTTCCAATTGGTGGGCAAATTTTTCTTCTCTGAGAGTCACCTGAGTGGCCATAACGCCTATGTGTCCTGTGGGATACATGTCTACTGCCACCTTCAGTGCAGGCTCAATTCCCACAATGATCAGCTCCGGGTAAGTATCCCGAAGGATCTGTACCGCCGCAGAGGTTGCCGTATTGCAGGCGATCACCAAAGCCTTAATATTGCGCTGCATGAGATTTTTCGCCACGCGCAGGGTCAGCTGACGCACCTGCTCCGTGGGACGGTCGCCGTAGGGCGCGTTGGCAGAGTCGCCGAAATACAGGTAGTTTTCATTGGGCATGAGTGCGACCAGTTCTTTCAAAACACTGATACCGCCTACACCGGAGTCGAAAACTGCAATATAGTCTTTTTTCTGATTCACGAGCTCACCCCTTTCTTTGCCCTAATTGTAACAAAAAACCTCCTAGGTTGCAATATTTCTTTCTGAATAATTGAAAACTGTGGTATTTGCTCCGCAAATGATTTGAAATAGTCGCCTTTGGCGACACCTTCATTTTACATTTTCCATTTTGCATTTTCCATTTCTTTTTTATATTGTATCTGTGGAAAAAAACCTTGTTTTTTCCACAGATATGTGATAAAATCTAGGGTGAGGAAATTTGGCCATTTTATAAAGAATTTATGCTCTTGAAAGGGTGTTTTCTCCCTTTTTCAAAGACAGAAAGGAGCAAAAAATATGTACTCATCTGCCTATGTATGGGCGAAGATCGTAAGCTACATGGAAGAGCGCCTGGATGCCATCACCGTGTCCGCCTGGTTTGACGATGCCCAGGTCTTGGAACTGACGGAAGAACACTTGATTTTGTATTCTCCCTCGGAGCTGCGCCGCAGCTATATCAGCCGCCGCTGCACCATGTATATTCAAGACGCTCTGAAGGAGATCTTTAATTCCGATGCCAAGCTGCTGGTATACGGTGACGAGGAAATGCAGGCTTATAACTCCCGGGGTAAAAAACCCTCCTCCATGGATTTTAACCCCCAGTTCACCTTTGATAGCTTTGTGGTGGGCCCCTCCAACCGATTTGCCCACGGCGCTGCGGTAGCGGTTACCAACAATCCCGGCCAGGTGTACAACCCCCTGTTTATCTACGGCCCTGCCGGTGTTGGCAAGACCCACCTGCTGTACGCCATTGCCAACGGCATCCGCCGCAATAACCCGGAAGCCAATATTGTGTATATCAAGGGTGACCAGTTCACCAATGAGCTGATTGAGGCGCTGAAAAGCGGTAAAAACATCGAATTCCGCAGCAAATACAGAGAAGCGGATCTGTTCCTCATCGACGATATTCAGTTTATTGCCGGTAAGGAATCCACCCAGGAAGAATTCTTCCACACCTTTAACACCCTGTATGAAAACCATAAGCAGATCGTCATGACCTCCGACCGGAAGCCCAGCGATATGCTTACTTTGGAGGATCGTCTGAAGACCCGTTTTGAGTGGGGTCTGCTGGCAGACATCCAGCCCCCGGACTACGAAACCCGTATGGCCATCATTAAGACCAAGGCTTTGAGCCTGGGTTTGGATCTGCCCGACGATGTGTGTAACTATATTGCGGTCAATGTGACCAGCAATGTGCGGCAGATCGAAGGTACAGTAAAGAAGATCATGGCATACCGGGATCTGAATAATATGCCTTTGGATCTGCCCAATGTGAGCCGAGCCATTGACGATATGTTCAAGAATGAGGGCAACGCCCTGCCCACTCCCAGCTTGATCATCAGCCAGGTCTGTAAGTTCTACTCCGTAGACGAGACTGTGCTGCGTGGCCCTCAGAAAACCAAGGGCATTAACGAGGCTCGCCAGGTAGCCACCTATCTGATCCGAAAGCTGACCAACCTGTCCACACCGGATATCGGTAAGGAATTCGGCAAAGATCATACCACCATTCTGTATTCCATCAAGAAGATGGAGTCCATGTTGGCCAGCGGTGACACCTCTCTGCAAAACCACATTCGGGATATTACGGCAAATATCAACTCTTGTCTTTAAGTTATCCACAGAGGCTGTGGAATGTGGAAAGAAAAATTGTGGAGAACTTTTGGAAAATCCGTCAAAATTTCAGCCTGTGGAAACAGATCAAATTTATCCACAGGGGCTGTTAATAAAAAAGTCTTGGTTTTCCTGGACAAAATCCACTTTTCCACATAAATTTCCACTACTACTCCTATTACTACAAATATACAGATAAATTTATATTTATTTTCTTATCTTTTCAAAAAAAGGAGATCAAGTTATGCGTTTTACCTGTGAAAAAAGCTTTCTGGTGAACGGACTGAACATTACCGGCAGAACGGTGGCACAAAAAAGCACCCTGTCTGCCATTGAAGGTATCCTGTGTAAGGCCGGCAATGAGCTGACCCTCACCGGCTACAATATGGAGACCGCAATCACCTATTCTATTGATGCAGAGGTCACCGATCCCGGTCAGTGCATTCTGCCTGCCAGACTGTTTGGCGACATTATCCGCAGACTGCCCGAAGGCCCTGTAACTGTGGTGGTGGATGATAACTATAAGGTTTCCATCCGGGCAGGCTATGCCTCCTTCACCATTTCCGCAGAAGCTGCGGAGGATTATCCGGAGCTGCCCGATGTGGGCACCGGCCGCTCTACCGGTATTCCCCAGTCTGCACTGAAGGATCTGATCGGCGGCACTATTTTTGCTGTGTCCGAAAACCAGGGCAGACCCATTCACACCGGTGTCAAGTTTGAAATTGAGGATGATACGGTTTCTGCCATTGCTGTGGACGGCTTCCGTCTGGCAAGAAGAACCTATCACACCGAATCGCCCACCGGTCGCTGCACCGCTTTCGTGGTTCCCTCCGGAAGTTTGAAGGAAGTGGAAAAGATCCTGCAGGATACCGAGGAAGAGGTATTCTTCACCCTGGGCACCAAGCACATTCTGTTTGAAATTGGACCGGCTGTGCTGATCTGCCGTCTGTTGGAGGGTGACTTCCTGGATTGGCGTAAGGTCGTGCCTACCAACTGTCCCGTGAAGCTGACTGCCCATGTGTCTGATTTGGCATCCGCCATTGAGCGTGTGGGTTTGATCGTTTCCGAAAAGTACAAGAGCCCTGTACGCTGCGTGTTCGGTGACCAGGTGCTGCACCTGAAGACCAACACCACCATCGGTGCTGCGGAAGATCGCTGCGCCATTGCCGGCGACGGCAAGGAGCTGGAAATTGGCTTCAATGTTCGCTATCTTGCCGACGCTCTGCGGGCTATCCCCAGTGATGAGGTGGTCGTGGAGCTGACCAACGGTTTGAGCCCCATTGTGCTGACCCCCGCCGAGGACAAGTATGACTATGCTTACATGGTCCTGCCTGTTCGCATTAAGAATTGATTTTTACGGAGAAAACATGAAAGTTACTGTAAAAAAGAAGGAGCCGAATCTGATCCCGGTGGTCATCGGTACCGAGTTTATTAAGCTGGAGGCTGCATTGAAGTTTGCCAATGCGGTGGAATCCGGCGGTATGGCAAAAAATGTGATCCAGGACGGCATGGTGAAGGCAAACGGCGAGGTTTGCACCATGCGCGGTAAAAAGCTCTATGCAGGAGATACCTTCTCCTTCATGGGCGCCAATTACCTGATTTGCAGCCATGAATCTGAATAAGATCGAATTACAGAATTTTCGCAATTATGATAGCCTTTCCCTGGAATTTGCCCCCGGTGTGAATCTGATCGTGGGCGATAATGCCCAGGGTAAGACCAATCTGCTGGAATCCATTGCTTATTTAGGCTCCGGCAGAGCATTCCGTACCCAAAGAACCGGGGAACTGGTTCGGCTGGGAGCAGAATTTGCGGAGATTTCGGGAAATGTATATTCCCAGGAGTGGGATCAGACCTTGCGGTGGGTGCTGTTTCCGGCATCCAGACCCCGGCAGCTGTACCGCAACGGCGTGAAAAAGAAAACCGCCGGAGATATTTCCGGAGTATTACAGACAGTTCTGTTCTGCCCGGAGGATCTGATGGTTTTGAAAACCGGTGCTTCTGCCCGGCGGCGTTTAGGTGACACGGCTCTTTGTCAGCTGCGGCCAAATTATGAAGCGGCACTGTCGGAATACGGAAGAATTCTGGAGCAAAAAAGCCGGATTTTAAAGGATCGCCATGAAAATCCCGCACTTTTGGAGATTTTGCCGGAGTATAATACCCGTCTGTGCCAGGTGGGTGCGCTGCTGATCTCCTACCGGGCAAGATTTTATGAAGGGCTGGGCAGGGATGCCAAGCGCTATCATGAAATGTTCTCCGGTGGTGTAGAAGAATTTTCCCTGGAATACAAGACAGTTTCTAATATTGATGACCCCTTTGCACCTGTGGCAGAGTTGGAAGAAAAGCTGCGGGAGCATTTGGATAGTCATTACCGGGCAGAGCTGGAAAGTGCCCAGTGTCTGACCGGCCCTCATAAGGATGATTTTGATGTGACGCTTTCCGGAATGTCGCTGAAGGCCTTTGGCTCCCAGGGACAGACCCGCACAGCGGCCATCAGTTTGAAGCTGGCACAGCGCAAGCTTATGCAGGCACAGTCCGGAGAGATTCCGGTACTGCTATTGGACGATGTATTGTCAGAACTGGACCCGGGCAGACAGGATTTTGTACTGAATCAAATCACAGAAGGTCAGGTGTTCATCACCTGCTGTGAACCCGGAAGATTTACCAAGCTTGGCAAGACCATAGAAATTCAAGGAGGACAAGTATGTCTGACGAAACAAAGGTAACACAGGAATACGGTGCGGAACAAATTCAGGTTTTGGAAGGCCTGGAAGCCGTTCGGAAGAGACCCGGTATGTATATCGGTTCTACCTCTTCCTCCGGTTTGCACCATCTGGTATACGAAATTGTGGATAACTCCATTGACGAGGCTTTGGCGGGTTACTGTAAGCATATTACTGTGACCATCAATCCCGGCAACTCCATCACCGTTACTGATGATGGCCGTGGTATCCCCGTGGATATCCAGGCACAGACCGGTAAGCCCGCTTTGGAGGTCGTATTCACTGTGCTGCACGCCGGCGGTAAGTTTGGCGGTGGCGGTTATAAGGTTTCCGGCGGTCTGCACGGCGTGGGTGCATCTGTTGTAAACGCCCTGTCTGAGTGGCTGCAGGTTCGTGTCCACAAAAACGGAAATATCTACGAAATGAAGTTCTCCCGGGGTCATATCACCCAGGAAATGAAGATCGTAGGCAAGACCGATCGTACGGGAACTGAGGTCACCTTCCAGCCCGATCCCGAGATGTTCGATGAGATCGTTTATAGTTACGATATTCTTCACGAGCGTATGCGTGAGGAGGCATTTTTGAACGCCGGTCTGTCCATTACTATCACCGATGACCGTGGTGAGGAGCCTGTTTCCGAGACCATGTGCTATGAGGGCGGTATCCGGGAGTTTGTCACCTTTACCAACCGTATCAAGACTCCCATCCACCAGGATGTGATTTACATGAGCGGCTCCAAGGGTGATGCTTCCGCGGAAATTGCTATTCAGTATAACGATGGCTTTGCCGAGTCTATCCAGTCCTTTGCCAACGATGTGCGCACCCCCGAGGGCGGTATGCACGAGACCGGCTTTAAAACCGCACTGACCCGTGTGCTGAACAATTACGGCACCAAAAATGGTGTGATCAAGGGTGAGGACAAGGTATCCGGCGAGGACTGCCGTGAGGGTATTACGGTAATTATTTCCGTAAAGCTGACAGATGCCCAGTTTGAGGGTCAAACCAAGGCAAAATTGGGCAATGCCTACATCCGTACTCTGGTAGATCAGATCGTCAATGACCAGCTGGCTACCTATTTTGAAGAGCATCCGGCAGTTGCCAAGATCATTCTGGAAAAGGCCATGATGGCAAACCGTGCCAGAGAGGCTGCGCGGAAGGGCAGAGAATCCATCCGTCGTAAGACCGGCTTGGAATCCGGTCAGATGCCCGACAAGCTGCAGGACTGCAACGAGCGTGATCCCAGTCTCTGCGAAATCTACATCGTCGAGGGTGACTCCGCTGCAGGCTCTGCCATCCAAGGAAGAGATTCCCGGTTCCAGGCAATTTTGGCCATGTGGGGTAAGATGCTTAACGTGGAAAAGGCAAGAGCCGATAAGGTTTACGGCAACGATAAGCTGTATCCTCTGATCGTGGCACTGGGTGCCGGTATCGGTGAGGATTTTGATATTGAAAAGCTGCGCTATCAGAAGGTCATCATCATGTCCGATGCGGACGTGGACGGCGCTCATATCCGTACTTTGCTTCTGACCTTCTTCTTCCGCTATATGCGTCCGCTGATCGAGAACGGCTTTGTGTACTCTGCTGTGCCTCCTCTGTATAAGCTAAAGCGTGGTAAGACCGAGCGCGTGGCCTATTCTGATGAAGAAAGAGATCAGGTTTCCTCTGAAATGCGCGGTGAGAGTAATGCCAAGGTGGATATTTCCCGATTCAAGGGCCTTGGTGAGATGGACCCCCACGAGCTGTGGGAGACCACCATGGATCCGGAAAAGCGCACTCTGCGCCGGATCACTTTGGACGATGCCCGCCGTGCCGATGAGATATTTACCGTTCTCATGGGCGAGCAGGTAGAACCCAGAAAAGAATGGATCGAGCGCAACGCCCGCTACGCCATTAACATTGATATTTAAGGAGGTGACGCAAATTGGCAGCACATAACAGAAGCTATAAGCCCGAAGATATCCGCTTCCCGGATCAGGTGATTACCCAATCCAACCTGGTGGAGGAAATGGAGAAGGCTTATATTGAATACTCCATGAGCGTCATCGTTGGCCGTGCTTTGCCGGATGTCCGTGACGGCTTGAAGCCTGTTCACCGCCGCATCCTGTACACCATGTACGAAAGCGGCCTGACCTCTGATAAGCCCTTTAAAAAGTCCGCCACCTGCGTCGGTGACGTGCTTGGTAAATACCATCCCCATGGCGACGCATCCGTTTACGATGCCATGGTTCGTTTGGCACAGAATTTCTCCATGCGCTACATGCTGGTAGACGGCCACGGTAACTTTGGCTCCGTGGACGGCGACCCGGCGGCTGCTTACCGTTATACGGAAGCCAGACTGAGTAAGCTTTCCAATGAAATGCTCCGGGATATTGACAAGGAAACTGTCAACTGGGATCCTAACTTTGACGAATCCCGGAAAGAACCCAGAGTTTTGCCCAGCCGTTTCCCCAATCTGTTGGTAAACGGTTCTTCCGGTATTGCCGTTGGTATGGCTACCAACATTCCGCCCCACAATCTGACGGAGGTTATTAATGCCTGCGTTTGCGTGCTGGATGATCCGGAGGCTGATCTGGCGGATCTGATGGAGCATGTGACCGGCCCTGACTTCCCTACCGGCGGTATCATTATGGGCCGCAGCGGGATCCGCAGCGCTCATGCTACCGGTCGTGGTACGGTAGTTGTCCGAGCTAAAACCGAATTTGAGGAATTTGGCAAGGACCGTATGCGTATTATCGTCACGGAGCTGCCCTACCAGGTCAACAAGCGTCAGCTGATCAAAAAGATCGCTGAGCAGGTAAAGGACAAGCGTCTGGACGGTATTTCTGACCTACGTGACGAGACTGACCGTAACGGTATGCGTATGGTCATCGAACTGAAAAAGGATGCTAATCC
>JAZNHQ010000072.1:0-5121 GCA_045577035.1 Faecousia sp.
ACCTGAGCGAGTGGCCGCGGTCGGCAAACGAGGAAAGCGTTTGCGCCGACGAGGGTGCCGGGCACCGCAACAGGAGAAGGCTTTCGCTGCGCCTAACCAACTGTTCAGCACGATAAACACGAATTTACAATTCAGGCACAAAAATGCCGCCGGAAAACCGGCGGCATTTTTTAGGGACATTATTTAGGAATTCAGAGGGACAATTAAGCCTCAGTCCATGCCTTGATGGTATCAATGTTCCAACCGGACATCTTGCCCTCATACTTAGCAATCAGGCCCTGGATAGACTTGATCTGCTCTGCAGTGTATGCAGTAGCACCAAGTTCCAGCTGAGTCTCGATGGTCTCAATGGTGTCCTTCATAGTGGTGTTGTAGGGATTGGTCTTTACGGCATTCTCAACACCCTCGAAGGTCACAAAGGCCTCGGCAAAGACAGGTACTGCACCGCCGTTAGCGGCCATGATGCCCTGCAGGCGCAGAGTGATAATCTCTTCGTTTGTAGCAGTTGCCTGGCTCTTGGTAATCACATTGTTCGTAGTAACCCACAGGTTGAAGCCGAAGCCGGTCACCTTGGACTGAACCATTTCGTCACCCTGGAACTGTGCCTTGTAGCCCAGAGCGTCGGCATCTGCCTTCAGGGACACATGGGTCAGCTTCACAGAGAATGCGTGGAAGGACCAGCCCAAGTCGCCCTCGTCCACTGCCAGGTAACTGTTATTGGTAACAGGAGCTACGGTAGCAGTACCGCTAACGGTCAGGTAGCCCCACTCCTCAGCCTCAAAGCTGTCGGTAGTGCTATCCATACCAAAGACAGTATAGCCATTGGCATCAGCAGCATATGCGTTCATGGTAAAGCCGAACAGATCCACGTAGATGTTCTGAGTCAGCTGAACAGCACCATCTTCGCCAATGTTAGTCAGTAGCTTCATGGGATGGCCGTCAAAGGCAGCGTTGGCATCTTCGAAGGATGCGTAGTAAGCACCGTTCATCACGATAACAGCCGGAGTGCCACAGCCATTTTCACAAGTGCCATTTTCGGTAAAGCTATGACCCAGAGCAGCGATCTCTTCGCCACGGACAGTCCATACGCCGCAGACAACACACTCGGTATCGCCGCTGTAGCCAGCCTCAGTACAGGTAGGAGCCTTATAATTAACCAGCTGAGTGGTCTCGTGAGCGCAGGTGCCGGTAACGACGATCTTATCGTTGGTGGTAACCAGCTGATAGCCGTTATAGGAGGAGACGATTGCTTCCACATTGACGATGGAGCCCTTGGCAACGCACTCAGCCTCGGAGGCAACGATGACACGGTAAATCTGAATGGTGTTGCCATTGCCGTCGGTCAGGGTGTAGGTAACGTTCTTGTAGGAGCTATTGTAGCTGTAGTGAGAAACGTAAACACTATTCAGAGTGATCTTCTCAGCCAGGTACTCGTTGGTGTTGTCAGCCAGCAGGCCAGCGATGGTAACTTCCTGAGCCTCCACGGTATTGCCGTTGGACAGGATGGTGTAGAAATCAGCGTTGGTCTCGTCAACGGAGTCCAGCTCGAGCAAACCGTTGTAGTTCTTCAGTGCGCCGTAAGCCTTCACATTGTCGCCCACCTGAGTGGTAGCGGCATTGGCAGTCAGGTACACAACGATACCGCCGGTAGCATCCTGAATGTAGACATTTCTGCCGCTGATATAGGTAACAGTACCCTCAACCTGATAGTACTCACCGGCAGTGCCAGCCTTGGCCTCTGCAATGGTGATAGTTTCGATCACGACTTCATCGTGATGCTCGACTTCCACAACATCATCAGCAGCGGTGCCAGGGTTGATCAGCAGCTGATAGCCGTTGTAGGTGGAAACAATAGCGGTCACGGTGACCACATCATTGGCATTGATTGCTTCGTTCAGACCGGAAACCTTGTAGATGTTAATGGTGTTACCGTTTGCATCGGTCAGAGCGGTGTTGCCGGAGGTGTTAATAGTACCAACGGTCACATTCTCGATAACCACGCGCTCAGCCAGATACTCGTTGGTGGTATCGGCAGTCAGATCAGCAATGGAAACAGTCTGAGAGGGCAGAGCGTTGCCGGAAGAGACCTTCAAGTACTCAGAAGCCAGGGTGTAGGTGGTCTCAATCAGACCGTTGTAGGTGGTCAGGCAATCCCAAACCAGGATCTCATCGCCCAGCACAATGCCGGAAGCGGCATCAGCACTGGTAAACATGACCAGAATACCACCGGTAGTATCCTCAATGTAGACCTTATCGTTGCTGACATAGGTAACGATACCCTTTACATAGTAAACAGCGGTGGTATCAGTGTAAGCCTTAGCCTCAGCAATGGTGCTCAAGGTGTAAGTTGCGCTGTAATCGCAATTTGCACAGGTGATAGCGGTTTCGGTGTAGGTGTAGGTATGACCGGTAGCTGCGATGGGCTGGGTCTTGGTGTCGCCACACAGGCTGCAGGTTGCGGTCTGAATGCCGGTAGCAGTACAGGTGGGATCAGCGGTGGTAACCCACTCGCCCCAGCTATGGGTGCAAGCACCGGCTGCTTCGTATTTGTAGAACTGGATGGTGTAATAAGAAGAAGACTGACCAGAGACACTGGAATCCTTATAGTTTGCAAATCGAGTATAAGTGACATTCCATACGACATGACGTTCAGCATCTACTTCACCGGCGTTGACCAAAGTCACATCATTGCCACTGAAAGCAACAGTCCAGGAAGACTGGGCGTCCTTGGTTGCACTGGTCTTCAGGGAGTTGCCGGCGGACCAGTACAGGTAGTTGCCGTCAGCATTCTTGAAGGCATAGGAGCCAGCCACAGTACCCTCTTCCACAGTCCAGGTCATGGTGCCGGCAGGAATATCGGTGTAGGCAGTGCCCAAACCGTAAACGGTAGAAGTGGTGGAGAAGCTGCTCAGCTCCATGAGAGCCTGCTCGGAAACGATGATGATGGTATCACCGGCAGAGATAGAGGTAGCCTTTACATAGCTGCCCTCTTCCTCGGTGGGCTCTTCTGCGCCGCAGACGGAGCAAACGCCCTCTGCATAGGTGTGACCCAGGGCTTCGATCACAGTAGCCTCGGTAACGGTTGCGCCACAATCGGAGCAAACAACTGCACCGGTGCTGCCTGCGGTGGTGCAGGTAGCATCTACTTTACCCTCAACGGTGGTGTTGGCGTGGGTGCAAGCCTCAGCGTTCTCGCTGACAGGAACCAGGTACAGGTCCTGAACCTGGCCAGGCTTATACCATGCATAGTAAGCATTGGAAGCATTGCTGTTCAGAGACAGATAACGCTTTGCATCAGATGCAGCAAAGTGGATCTGATAGGAACCGGCTGCAGAGCCATTTTCAATGGTGGCAACAATAGCAGTTGCCTCGTCCACCAGAGCGCCGGAGTTGCCGGAGGTCCAGCCCAGATACTGGTCACCGGTCTTGATCTTGTAGCCGTCGCCGGAAGCGATCAACTCAAAGACCTGTGCATCCACGGTAGTCTCGATGCTCTCAGGCAGTTCGGTCAGACCGGAGTCAACAATCTGATAACGCTTGGTAGAAGCAGTGCCAAGGTCGTTGGTCATGTACTGATAGTTGCCGCTGCTGCGGATAGCAGCGATGTAGTACTTGCCGTCCAGGGCAGCGGGCTTTTCAACGCCGCAAGCGGAGCAAGTACCGTCCACATAGGTGTGACCGGTAGCATCCACCCAGTCAGACTTAGCAGAGCTGCCGCAGACAGTACAGGTGTAGGTGGTGTAGCCGTCCTCGGTGCAGGTGGGAGCAGTCACGACACCCTCGTCATTGCTGTGACCCAGAGCTGCGATGGTCTCGTTGCCGCTCAGAATAACGCCGCAATCCGCACACTTGGTGCCCTCGGTGTTACCTGCAGTAGTACAGGTAGCAGCCACAGCCTCGATGGTCTCGGTGTTGGTGTGTGTGCATTCGCTGGAGTCCACGGTAGCGTAAGTAACCGCAATAGACTTAATACGAGTCTGCTTAGTAATGCTGGGAATAGTGTAGGTGTTGGAAGATGCAGTAGGTACAATTGTGATAGTTGTACCGGAAACAGTACCAACAGAGCCGTCAGAACCGGTAGGAGCAACTGCATAGCTGGAACCGGTAGCGGTCATTACGATCTTGGTGATGTTACCAGCAGAGCAAGTCAGCGTCGCAGAAAACCCAACATACAATCTGAAATGATCGGTATCGTCTGTTCTGATTGCAGTAGAGCTTGTGTTCTTGTTCGCAGTAAAGCTCAGGCTGCCGGAAGTCCAGGAAATGCTCTCGCCGGAAACTGTACCAGTAGATCCAGCCAAAGTAATTGTCTCAGAGACTTCTGCTGCGCTGGCGGACAGGATGCTCATGGGGATCATGCCCACGATCATCACGAGAGCCAGCAATACGGATAGAATTCTTTTCATTTGTGTCCCTCCTAAATGAAATAAAATTTTTTCAGCTGTTTGCCCATTTATTCCGGGTACCAAAGCAAACCGCTGTTGCTTATATAATATATCAGGCAAAACCTGGTATATCCGACAAAGGCTTCTCCCTGGGGAGAAGCTGTCAGCGTCAGCTGACTGATGAGGTGGGCGGTACACTGTCCGTTTGTACAGGCACCTCGGCGAATCCAATCTACACCTCATCCACCGCTAAAGCGGTCCCCCTTCTCCTTCAGGAGAAGGCTTTGCGTGTCCTAAAAAGACAAATGTGCGTAATGAAAACACGCTCCCAAAATAGAAATTTTAGGTAATCCCATTTTATCATGAGGCCTCGAAAAATGCAATATACGCTCCCATAAAAACTTGACGAATTTTGGGGGTAAAAAAAGGCGTTTTCCACAAAAACAACGCCTTATGTAAACTGCCGCAACCAAAATGGATTTTTCTCCCCCGCCCTGGGCCGTAGTACGGCCAGACAATACGCATTTACCCATAGCGATCATCGTTACTGCCCTAACCCGCCCGGTAACGCTACTACCCAAAAACTTCAAATTTCTATTTATCGTTCTGTTCATTGTTGCACCGCACCCTCGGCTCCCCTTGTCAGGGGAGCTGTCCAAAATCTTTGATTTTGGACTGAGGGGTAGTAAAATCAAGGTTTTTTCTCTCCCTCAGTCAATTGCCTCAAATCGGCAAT
>JAZNHQ010000073.1:0-5674 GCA_045577035.1 Faecousia sp.
CCTTGAGTGCCTCAGCAAGCAGGGCATTGGAGGTGGCATCTGCGGGGCCGGGGGTACGCTCATCCTCCACGAAGGAGCCGATGGAGGTATCCTCTTCATCGCCCACAGGGGTATCCAGGCTCAAAGTGTCCGCTGCGGTACGGGTGGCCTCAATGATCTTCTCCACAGGCAGATTCAGCTCTGCTGCGATCTCTTCCATGGTGGGCTCACGACCCAGCTCCTGTACCAGCTTACGGTTGCAGCGGGTGGCCTTGTTGATCACCTCTACCATATGCACCGGCACACGAATGGTGCGGGCCTGGTCGGCAATGGCTCTTGTGATGGCCTGCCGGATCCACCAGGTGGCATATGTAGAGAATTTATTTCCCTTTGTCCAGTCAAATTTGTCTACGGCGCGGATCAGACCGGTGTTGCCCTCCTGGATCAGATCCAGAATGTGCAGGCCGCGGCCGGAATATTTCTTGGCAATGGAAACCACCAGTCGCAGGTTGGCTTCTGTCAGCTTGTTCTTGGCCTCCTGGTCACCCTCGGATACCCGCTTTGCCAGTTCCACCTCTTCCTCGGCGGTGAGCAGGCGGATCTGACCGATCTCCTTCAGGTACATACGCACCGGGTCATCCAGGTTGAATTCCGTGGCAAGATCCACAGGATCTACCAGTTCCTCATCCTCCACGCTGCCCAGGTCGATGTCGTCACCCAGATCATCGTCCAGTACCAGATCCACATCGTCACCCAAGTCCAGGTCAAGGTCACCGGTGACGATCTGAATATTCATTTGCTCAAAGCGGTCATAGATCTCCTCGATCTTCTCCGGGGACAGATCCAGCTTCTCCAGCTGGGCGTTCAGATCCGATGCACGAATCATACCATCCTTGCGTCCCTGGGCGATCATATTCTGCAGAATGGTCTGCAGATCCTCTGTGTTTTTGGCAGGTTTTTTTGTCGTACTCATAAAAATCTACCCCTTTCTCTTTTCATAGCTGTTTAGATTCGAGTCCTCTCAGCCCAGACTATATCGTCAAACAGAAATTTTGACAAGGGTTTTTTCAAAAATTTTTTGAATTTTCCGTTTTTTCTTCACTTCGTAGACAGTATCTCCCCAAATATGCGAAAACATACGGTTTACAATTGCCAAAAAATTCTGTATAATTGTAAAGATAAATGTATGGTCGAGGTATATTTATGACTGAGCTTTCTAAAATTCGTAATTTTTCTATTATCGCCCATATTGACCACGGCAAGTCCACCCTGGCAGACCGTCTGCTGGAAGAGTGCGATGCCGTGGATCAGCGGCAGATGGAGCAGCAGATGCTGGACTCCATGGAGCTGGAGCGGGAACGTGGCATTACCATCAAAGCCACCGCTGTCCAGCTGACCTACACTGCCGAGGACGGCGAAACATACGCACTGAATCTGATCGACACCCCCGGTCATGTGGACTTTAACTATGAGGTCAGCCGCTCTTTGGCCGCCTGTGAGGGTGCGGTGCTGGTGGTGGATGCCTCCCAAGGTGTGGAGGCACAGACCCTGGCCAACACCTATTTGGCCATTGACGCCGGTCTGGAAGTGCTGCCTGTGATCAACAAGATCGACCTGCCCTCTGCAAGACCTGCAGAAGTGAAGGCCGAAGTAGAGGATATTATCGGTATTCCCGCAGAAGACTCTCCCGAGATCTCCGCCAAGAACGGTATCAATATTCACTCCGTTCTGGAAATGATCGTCCGGGATGTACCCGCACCCACCGGTGACCGGGAAGCACCTCTGCAGGCGCTGATCTTTGACAGCCAGTACGATTCCTATCGGGGCGTTATTGTCTACACCCGTATCAAGCAGGGTACTGTCCGTGCGGGCATGGATATTAAGATGATGGCCACCGGCGCAGTCTATAAGGTTGTAGAGGTGGGCACCATGAATCCTCTGGGCCTGACACCCCGGGACGCATTGGGTGCAGGTGAGGTTGGCTATATCACCGCCTCCATCAAGACTGTGGCGGATACCCAGGTGGGCGACACCATCACCACCGTGGAAAATCCTGCCGCCGAGCCTTTGCCCGGCTACCGCCAGGTGCAGCCCATGGTATTCTCCGGCGTGTACCCCGCAGACGGTGCTAAGTACCAGGATCTGCGCGAGGCACTGGAAAAGCTGCAGCTGAACGATGCTTCCATGTCCTATGAGCTGGAAAGCTCCATTGCCCTGGGCTTTGGCTTCCGCTGCGGCTTCCTGGGACTGCTGCATATGGAGATCATCCAGGAACGACTGGAACGAGAGTATAATCTGGATCTGATCACCACTGCCCCCAACGTTGTGTACCGCATTACCAAAAACGACGGTCAGGTGCTGATGATCGACAACCCCCTGGACTACCCGGATCCCATGGATATCCAGCTGGCAGAGGAGCCTTTTGTGAAGGCCAATCTGATCGCACCTCAGGAATATGTGGGCAATATTATGGATCTTTGCCAGCAGCGCCGTGGCGAATTCAAGGATATGGTATACCTGGACGCCAACCGTGTGGAGCTGCACTATGAAATGCCTCTGAACGAGATCATTTACGATTTCTTCGATGCACTGAAATCCCGCACCCGTGGCTACGGCAGTCTGGACTATGAGCTGATCGGCTACCGTCCCAGCCGCCTGGTGAAGCTGGATATTCTGCTCAACGGCGATGTGGTGGATGCGCTGAGCTTCATCATCTTTGCGGACAACGCCTATCCCAGAGCCCGTAAGATTTGCGAAAAGCTGAAGGATAACATCCCCAGAGCCCAGTTTGAAATTCCTGTGCAGGCAGCCATCGGCGGCAAGATCATTGCCCGCGAGACCATCAAGGCGCTGCGTAAGGATGTGCTGGCCAAGTGCTACGGCGGCGATATTACCCGTAAGAAGAAGCTGCTGGAAAAGCAGAAGGAAGGCAAAAAGCGTATGCGCACCTTCGGTACTGTTTCCGTTCCCAGCGAAGCCTTTATGGCAGTTTTGAAACTGGACGAGGATTGATAGATATGGCATTCGTATCACGAAAAAGCAAAACACCCTTGGGCATTTATGTCCATGTTCCCTTTTGCCGGAGCAAGTGTCAATACTGCGATTTTTACTCTTTGACCACCAAGGAGGATCGGCTTTGGGACGGCTACCTGGAAGCCATCTGCGCCCATATCCGGGAAGCTGGCCCCCTGGCTCCCAACCATTTGGTGGACACGGTGTATTTTGGCGGCGGCACGCCCAGCCTGCTTGGCGCAGACCGCATGGCTGCCATTCTGACCGCCATTCGCAAAAGCTTTGATGTGTCCGAAAACGCAGAGATCACCTTTGAGGCCAATCCCGATTCCGTCAACGACCGACTTTTACGGCGGCTGCGCAGTGAGGGCTTCAACCGTGTCAGCCTGGGTATTCAGTGTGACAACGATGAAATTCTGAAAAAACTGGGCAGACCCCACAGCTATGCCCAGGCAGTGGAGGCCGTAAAGCGCATCCGGAAACGGGGCTACCGGAATATTTCCCTGGATCTGATGTACGGTCTGCCGGGACAAGGCTTGGATGACTGGCGCAAGACCTTGCGCAATGTGCTGTCTTTGAATCCGGAGCATATCAGCTGCTACGGTCTGAAGGTGGAGGAAGGCACACCCCTTTACGAGTACCAGCAATACTGCAACCTGGCCGACGACGATACCCAAGCAGATATGTATCTGGCAGCAGTGGAAATGCTGCGCAAGCACGGCTACCGGCAGTATGAGATCACCAACTTCTGCAAGCGGGGTCATGTATCCCGGCACAATTTAAAATACTGGCAGGGCGGCGAGTACTTAGGCTTTGGCCCGGATGCCAGCTCTGATTTTGGCGGACGGCGTTTTGCCATCGTCCGGGATCTGGAAAGCTATATTGAAGGCATTAAAACCGGCGGACAGGTTCTTAGGGAAGTGCAGGATGTTGCACCCCGGGAGCGGGCAGGCGAGTATCTGATGATGCGGCTGCGTACAGTGGCCGGTCTGGATCCGGAGGAGTATGAAAAGCAGTATCTGCTGCCCTTTGCACCGCTGCAGCGGGCGCTGCAGCTATACAAAGAGCAGGGACTTGCTAACGAAACCTACGACGGCCGCTGGCATCTGACTCCGGAAGGCTTTTTGCTGTCCAACACCATTATCTCTGATTTGCTGCTTTTGCAGGATCAGAGCGAGTCCATTGGAAAAAGAAGATAAAAAACCGGCTTTGGGATTTACCAAAGCCGGTTTTTCTTGCAAAAGCTTTGCATAATTTTTACCACATTGGCAAACAATACCTCAGGACAAATTATAAAGGAGGTATTTCTATGTTCTCAAAATCCATTCTTTGCCTTGCGCTGGCCGCCCTGTGTATTCTGGGCTTGGGCGTAGGTGTTATGGCAGCGGAGGTGGATTGTGATGCTGCCTACTGTTTTTCTTCCGAGGATTTTACCACATCTGAGGAAGCACTTCGGGGCATTTGCATCACCGCTCTGCCGGAGCCGGATTCCGGCACGGTCATGCTGGGCACCCGGGTGCTGCGCAAGGGGGATATCCTCTCTGCGGAGCAGATCGGGCAAATGACTTTCCAGCCCCTGCGCACAGAAACCGATGCCACCGCCACGGTACAGTATCTACCCATTTACGAAAATCGGGTGGAGAACACCGCTACCATGACCATTTCCATCCGTGGCAAGGAAGATCAAGCACCGGTGGTGCAGAATCATACCATGGAGACCTACAAAAACCTGCCCAATAAGGGCAAGCTGAACGCCTCGGATCCAGAGGGCAAGGAGCTGATCTACACAGTGGTGCGCCAGCCCAAGCGTGGCTCCGTGACCATCCATGCTGATGGCAGCTTTGTGTACACCCCTAAGAAAAACAAGGTGGGTACCGATTCCTTTACCTTCACCGCCACCGACCCTGCAGGCAAGGTTTCCAAAGAGGCCACCGTGACCATCCAAATTCTGAAGCCCACCAATTCCCAAAAGTATTCCGACACCGTAGGGCTGGATTGCCGATTTGAAGCAGAATGGCTGCGCAACACCGGCCTGTTTGTGGGGGAGAGCGTCAACGGGAAATCCTGCTTCCAGCCGGATAAAACTGTCAGCAAGGGTGAATTCCTGGCCATGATGGTTAAGGTGCTGGATATTCCCACAGAAAACGCAGACTACGCCGGTCTCCCGGAGGATACTCCCCAGTGGCTCCGTCCTTACCTGGCAGCAGCTCTGCGCAGCGGGCTGATCAGCGGCTTGGAGGGAGAATTTGCCCCCAATGAATCCATTAGCGGTGCGGAAGCAGCGGTAATGCTGCAAAACGCACTGGATCTGACCGTGGATGATGAGACCCTGGAGCAGGCTGCCGCCATAGATGACAACATCCCCGATTGGGCACAGGCTGCAGTGACCGTTATGAGCCATAACGGAATTGAGCTGGATGCCACCCAGGCTATGACCCGGGCAGATGTGGCAGAAATGCTTTACCAGGCAGATTATTTGGCTCTTGATGCCCCCGGCCTGAAGGTGATCAGAAAACAGAAGTAAATTCATGTTTATCGCTCTGAGCAGATGGTTAGGCGCAGCGAAAGCCTTCTCCTGTTGCGGTGCCCGGCACCCTCGTCGGCGCAAACGCTTTCCTCGTTTGCCGACCGCGGCCACTCGCTCAGGTCGCTGTTTCCGCCACCGGCGGCGCTCCCATCGCTC
>JAZNHQ010000074.1:0-7349 GCA_045577035.1 Faecousia sp.
TAAGTGCGCCCAAATACCGGAAATCCAGGCTCATTAAGGGGCTTGGATGAAGAAAAAAGCAGAGAAAAAGACTATAATTTAGCGTTTTTACGCCTTCCCCTTAAATAACGCCATATAATCAGCGTTTACTGCAGGGGAGGCTTACATCACAAATTATTTTTTAAGGAGAATACTATGAAGAAGAACATTATCGGCTATGTATGCTTTGGCGAGGTCAACACCCCCATCGAGCGTCTGCAGATGAAGCATGATGAGGCCCTGGCTGCTCTGCAGGCCAAGGTTGAGGGCGTTGTGGATGGCGGCCTGGTCATCGACGATCCCGCTTACGAGACCGCAGATGCTGCCTATGCCAAGCTGGCTGGCCTGGATCTGAGCTGTTTGGTGGTCTGCGTTGCCGGTTGGGTGCCCACCCACGCAGTCGTCCGTGTGACCGATCATTTCCGTCATGTGCCTATGATCCTGTGGGGTCTGTGCGGCTGGAAGGAAAAAGGCCGTATTATCACCACCGCTGAGCAGGCAGGCACCACCGCTCTGCGTCCCGCTTTCGAGGCTCTGGACTATACCTTCAAGTATGTGTATAACATCATCGGCAAGGAGTGGCCCATGGAGAAGATCACCTCCTACATTGCCGCTGCCTGCGCCCGTCACAACCTGCGCTCTGCCCGCGTTGGCACCATGGGCTACCGTGACATGCTGCTCTATGGCACCCAGTACGAAGGCAACTCCATGCGCGGCCAGATCGGCGTCGAGGTTGAACCCTACGAAATGCTGGAGATGGTGCGTGCCATCGATACCCTGGAAGCTGAGAAGATCGCTGAGGGCGTGAAGTTCGTCAAGGAGAACTGGGTGTTCAAGAAAGAGTGCGACGACAGCGTCATCGAGCAGGGTGTCAAGTATGCCCTGGCCATTCTGAAGAAGATCGAGGAGCGTGGCTGGGAGGCCATTACCCTCATCGATGTGGACGGCATGAAGAAGCTGGAAGGCTTCCCTCCCGCAATGGTATTCATGCTGCTGGAGCATTACTGCAACATTCTGACCGTTCCCGAAAACGACGTTATGGGCGCTGTGACCCAGCTGATCATGAAGTACATCTCCGGCCAGACCGTGCCTTACCTGGAGTACTACGAGTTCTTTGAGAACTCCATGCTCATCGGTGTGCCCGACTTTGTGCCCAAGGCTGTGACCGACGGTGATGTGACCGTTCTGCCTGCTGCTTTCGGTCTGCTGAATGCATCCCTGCTGAACGTGTCCAAGGTCAAGACCGGCTATGTGACCTGCGCACGCCTGGTGTATCTGAAGGGCAAGTACAAGATGCATGTCTACACCGCCGAGGCCAAGACTCCTCCCGCATGGAACGAGTTCGGCTGGGACGATCCCGCTCCCCAGCTGCCCAGCCTGGAAGTGTTCCCCGACTCCTGCACTGTGGAGGAGTTCGCACAGAACGTCTCCAGCCAGCATGTGATCGTCACCTACGGCAACCATGTGGAAGCCATCCGTGACTTCTGTAAGATGATGGATATTGAGTTGATTTATTAATGCAGCTTCTAAAAATCCATCCTTGCCGGAACAGCGGTCCTTTTGCCCCAGTTCGCCATTTGAATCCCTTGAAATACACAAAGTATTCCTGCGGGCTTCAAATAACGACCTGTGCCCAAAATCCTCGCTGTCCGATCAACGCTGCATTTTCAGAAGCAGCATATATGCCTTATTGACGAATTGAGAGGAAAATATATATGGCTATTCTTTCTCCTTCTATCCTGTCTGCGGACTATATGCATTTCCATGAGGATATGGATCGCACCAAGGCAGACGGTGCCAAATGGCTTCATGTGGACATCATGGATGGCCAGTTTGTGCCCAATCTGTCCTTCGGCTATGCCTGGGTCAAGTCCATGCGGAAAATCACTGATTTGGTGCTTGATGTGCATCTGATGATCGACCGTCCCATCCGTTATGTGGAGGAATTCTGCAAGGCCGGCTCGGACTATCTGACCATCCATGTGGAATCCGACACCCCGGAGAATACCCTGGCAGCTATCGAGAAGATCCGCTCCCTGGGTGTAAAGCCCGGTATCGTGGTCAAGCCCAACACCCCCGCAGAGGCCATCGAAAAGTATCTGCCCCTGGTGGATCTGGTGCTGGTCATGACCGTGGAGCCCGGCTTTGGCGGTCAGAAGTTCATGGAGCATATGATGCCCAAGCTGAAGCAGCTTCGCACCATGCTGGACGCAGTGAATCCCGGCTGCCACCTGGAAGTGGACGGCGGCGTGGATCTGACCACTGCCGAGATTTGCAAGGCCAACGGTGCCAATGTGCTGGTAGCAGGCTCTGCCTTCTACGGCGCAGCCGACAGAGCTGCCTTTGTCAAACAAATCGAAGCCTGATACATATCGGGGAAGCGGTTGCTTCCCCGGTATATTTTTTGCTAAATTCCTATTTATCGCTCTGTTATTTCGGCCACTACGCGGGGTGTAAGATAAATTAGAATTCTTATTTACAATTTTCCTCCTGTGTGATAAAATTTCCCTAGCTAAACAAAGGAGTTGTTTCTATGAACGCAATCAAGCTGGCAGGGTTAGAGCCTGCCAATGTGTTTTATTATTTTGAAAAGCTTTGCTCGATTCCCCACGGCTCGGGCAATACCAAGCCCATCAGCGATTATCTGGTGTCTTTCGCAAAAGAGCAGGGGATCGACTATATCCAGGACAGCCTGAACAATGTGATCCTGTTCGGCAAGGGCACTTGCGGCATGGAGGATCACGCCCCGGTGATTATCCAAGGACACATGGACATGGTCTGCGAAAAGGACGAAAGCTGCCCCATAGACATGGAAAAAGAGGGTCTGGATGTGACCCACGACGGCGAAAATGTGTTTGCCAAGGGTACTACCCTGGGCGGCGATGACGGCATTGCGGTGGCCTTTGCTTTGGCGCTGCTGGCCGATCAGACCATTGCGCATCCTCCTCTGGAGGTGGTGATCACCGTGGATGAGGAGACCGGCATGGACGGTGCCGCAGGCATTGACCTGTCCATGCTCAAGAGCCGCACCCTGATCAATATCGACTCCGAGGATGAAGGCGTATTTACCGTGTCCTGTGCCGGTGGCTGCCGCAGCCGTATGAGCCTGCCGGTTTCCCGCCGTCCGGTGTACGGCCCCTGCATCCAGCTAACAGTTGAGGGCTTGCAAGGCGGTCACTCCGGCGTGGAGATCCACAAAAACCGTGCCAACGCCAATAAAGTCATGGGACAGCTTCTTGGTCGTGTCCGGGAACTGATGCCTATTTGCCTGACCAAGCTTTCCGGCGGCTCCAAAGATAATGTGATCACCCATAGCTGTACAGCTACCTTGGTGGCGCTGGGGATGCACATGGAGCGTATCAACGATGTGGCAGAGCAGCTGCAAAGCCAATTGCGCCAGGAATATGACGAACCCAACGTCATTGTCCGGGGAGAGAATGTGGAAGCCCTGGGCGGCAACGCCCTGTCCACCGAGGATACGGACAAGGTCATCGCCCTTTTGAATGCAGTGCCTAATGGCGTGCAATGCTGGAGTAAGGACATTGATGGCCTGGTGCAGACCAGCCTGAACCTGGGCGTTGCAGAGCTTGGGGAGGCGTTCACACTGACCTTTGCGGTCCGCAGCAGCGTGAACCGGGAAAAGCGGGAGCTGCTGGATCGCTTGCGGGCCATTGCAGGAGAGCACGGCGCAAGCTGCGATGAAAAGGGCGACTATCCCGCTTGGGAGTACAAGAAGGATTCCCGATTGCGGGATACCATGGTTAAGGTCTATTCGGATATGTATGGCACCGAACCCCAGGTGGTAGCCATCCATGCAGGCCTGGAGTGCGGTCTGCTCAGCGAGAAGCTGCCCGGACTGGACTGTGTGTCCATTGGCCCGGATATGCAGGATATCCACACCAGCCGTGAAAAGCTGAACATTGCGTCCACCCAGCGCACCTGGAGTTTCCTGCTGGCAGTTCTCAAAAATTTGTAAAAATCTCGAAAACCTGCTTGACAATTAGCGAATTAGAGGCTATAATAGGCAAGCCGATATGGCCCTGAAAGCATCCAGGATCTAGCCGGATGCCATCGGAGGGAGGGAAAACAATGTCTGAAATTCGTGTAAAGGAAAACGAATCTCTGGAGAGCGCTCTGCGCCGTTTTAAGCGTAGCTGTGCCAAGGAGGGCGTTATTGCTGAAGTTAAGAAGCGCGAGCATTATGTCAGCCCCAGCCTGAAGCGTAAGCAAAAGTCTGAAGCTGCCCGTAAGAACAAGAGAAAGTTCTATTAATATTCCCTCAATGCTTGTAAGATCATCCCTGCGGAGTTTTCCGCAGGGATTTTTTATATAAAAAAGCACCGCTGCGTGGGAGCCACAGCGGTGGGGCGGGGTGTCGCACACGGGGTCATTTCCGCCTTGTTACAGAATACCCCAACCCATCCCCAAAAACAATCGAACCCTGTCGACAAACTAGTTGATAGTTGATAGCTGAAAGTTGAGAACGAAGGTATTTGCTTCGCAAATGATTTCAATAAGTCGGCAAAGCCGTCACCTTAACTCTCAGCTATCCACTATAAGCTATCAGCTATTTATCGTTCCAACGGAACGATAAATATGAATTTGACTGCTGCGCTGCTTTGTGTTATAATGTATCATTAGGAAAATGTGTGACCGGAGGGTACGAAAATGAGAATGAGAAGAATGCGGAACCTAGAACCCCGCATGGAAAAATGCAGCGCCTACCGTATCGCAGAGCCTGCTCTGAAAAAGGGAGATTGGCGCAGCTTAAAGCCCGACTGTACTGCTTTGTGGGTAGAGGTGGGATGCGGTAAGGGAAAGTTCACCGCAGAAACCGCCCAGGCCAATCCCACTGTACTGATGATCGCCGTGGAGCGTTGCCGGGAAGCCATGGTGGTCGCCATGGAAAAGGCCAAGAATATGGGCCTTAGCAATGTGTTTTTCATTGATATGGATGTGGCAAATATTGAGGAGATCTTTGCAGGGGAAGAGATCGACCGGCTGTTCATCAATTTTCCCGATCCCTGGCCCCGGAAAAAGAATGCCAAGCGCCGTCTGACCCACCGGGGCTTCCTGGATAAATATTGCCGTGTGGTAAAAACCGGCGGTGAGTTCCACTTCAAGACCGACAATGCACCCTTGTTTGAGTTCAGCGTGGAGGAGTTTGCTGCCTGCGGCCTGCAGGTGAATAACCTGACCCGTAATCTCCATGAAAACGGCATTGTGGGCATTATGACCGGCTACGAAGAAAAATTTCACGCCTTGGGTACGCCCATCAACCGTTGCGAAGTGGTGTGCAAGCCCTTCCTCCTCCCCCCGGAAGAGAAGAAAATCCAAGAAATTGAAGCATAAATTCCAATTTATCGGGCCGTAGTACGGCCGGACAATACGCGTTAAAACTGGCAGTCGTCCTTACGCCATTGGGTACCGCCCGGTATCTTTCTTGCCTCAAAACCCTTAAGGTCATTGGGCTATATCGTTACCGGGCGGGTATGGGCAAAAACGATTTTCTCCCAGGGTTAACGCGCAATGGGATGAAACGCCCTTGCGTTTCAAATTGGAATTCGAAAGGAAAAATTATGGCCTATTTTGCAGGTTCATGTGATATTGCTGTGATCGGTGCCGGACACGCAGGCATCGAAGCGGCCTTGGCCGGTGCCAGATTGGGGCTGAACACCATTTTGTTCACCATCAACCTGGACAGCGTGGGAAATATGCCCTGTAATCCCGCCATTGGCGGCACCGGCAAGGGCCACCTGGTTCGTGAGCTGGACGCCCTGGGCGGCGAGATGGGCTTAGCGGCGGATGCTGCCTGTATCCAGTACCGGATGCTCAACCGGGGCAAAGGCCCTGCTGTTCATTCCCTGCGGGCCCAGGCTGACCGCCGCCGCTACCAGGAGTATATGAAGCATACCCTGGAAAAGCAGGAAAATCTGCAATTAAAGCAGGCACAAATCACCGAAATACTGACCGAAAACGGCGCTGTCAGCGGCGTTCGTACCCAGTTGGGGGCGCAGTATTCCGCCAAGGCGGTGATCATTGCCACCGGTACCTATTTGGACAGCACCATCGTCATCGGTGAATCCGTCCAGTCCGCCGGCCCCGACGGCATGCACGCCTCCATTGGCCTGAGCGACAGCCTTCGTGCTTTGGGACTGCCCTTGCGCCGATTCAAGACCGGTACACCCCCTCGTATTAACCGCCGCAGCATTGACTTTTCTCAAATGGAGCTGCAGCCCGGCGACCCGGTGGCAGAGCCCTTTTCCTTCCGCACAGAAGGCCAGGTCAATAACCGTGCGGTGTGCTATTTGACCTACACCAACGAAGAGACCCACCGGATCATCCGGGAGAATCTGCACCGCAGCCCCATGTATGACGGTACGATCTCCGGTGTAGGCCCCCGGTACTGTCCCAGTATCGAAACCAAAATTGTCCGTTTCGCAGATAAGCAGCGCCATCAGCTGTTCATTGAGCCCTGCGGCATGGACACGGAAGAAATGTATATCCAGGGCTTTTCCTCCAGCCTTCCCGAGGATGTGCAGCTGCAGATGCTGCGTACCATTCCCGGCCTGGAAAATGCGGAGATGATGCGTCCTGCCTATGCCATCGAGTATGAATGCGTAGACCCCACGGTACTGCTGCCTACCATGGAGAGCAAGACCGCCCCCGGCCTGTACGGTGCGGGACAGTTTAACGGCTCTTCCGGCTATGAGGAAGCGGCGGTGCAGGGTCTGGTGGCAGGCATCAACGCAGCCTTGAAGCTGCAGGGAAAAGAACCCTTTATTCTAACCAGAGATACCAGCTATATCGGTACGCTGATCGACGATCTGGTGACCAAGGGCACGGAAGAGCCCTACCGGATCATGACCAGCCGCTCAGAATACCGGCTTTTGCACCGGCAGGACAATGCCGACCAGCGGCTGACCCATTTGGGCGCGGCGGTAGGCCTGGTGCCCCCCGAGAGGTTGCAGCAGGTGCAGGCAAAATATGCAGCTGTGGAAAAGGAGATCCGCCGCCTGGAAAGTAGCGGCGTGGCTGCCTGCGCAGAACTGAACGCCATGCTGGAAAGCCGGGATTCTACACCGGTCGCCAATTCTGCCCGGCTGGCAGACCTGCTTCGCCGTCCCCAGGTGACCTATGAAGACATTGCGCCGTTTGATGTGACGCGTCCGGAACTCCCCGCTTCTGTGACCCAGGAGGTGGAGATTCAGGTGAAATATGCCGGCTACCTGGCTCGGCAGGAAAAGCAGGTGGCGGAGTTTAAAAAGGAAGAATCCCGGCTGCTGCCGCCCGATATTGACTACGACACCATCACCGGCCTCCGGCTGGAG
>JAZNHQ010000075.1:0-11781 GCA_045577035.1 Faecousia sp.
CGCTCTTGGAGGGCATCAGATAGATGTCGCCGCCGGCGTAGATCCGGGAGGCCAGGCCCAGGTCAAAGGTGATCTTGGCAGCCACACGGTCCGGGAACTCGTTGGCAAGCTCTGTGAAGAAATGCTCGAACTGATGCTCGCCGGTACCCAGGATCAGCAGCTGGCAATCTTCCTCCCACATAAGCTTCCGGGCAATATACACCAATAGATCCAGTCCCTTATGCCCGGCCAGGCGGGTGACCATGACCATCAGAGGCACATCCGCACGGACAGGCAAGCCAACCTCTTCCTGCAGGGCTGCCTTACAGGCTGCCTTGCCCTCTACGAAGGTGTCGGCGTCATAGTGTGCAGGCAGGGCGGGGTCGGATTCGGGGTTGAAAGTACCCACATGAATGGCGTTGGTGATGCCGGTCAGCTTCCAGCTCACATCGGTCAGAATGCCGTCCAGACCGTGGGCGTAATAGGGATACATCAGCTCCCGGGCATAGGTCTCAGACACGGTGGAGACCAGCTCGGCAGACACGATGGCGCCCTTCATCATATTGACGGAGTTGTTCATCTCCAGCACGCTGCGGGCTTCCCAGGGAAGACCCAGTGTGTCATCAAAGAAATCACGGTTTGCCCAACCCTGGTATTCGATGTTGTGGATGGTGAAGAGACTCTTGGTGTAGGGGAAGATGCTCCGGTACTGGGCGTTCAGCATGGTGGGAACCAATGCGGTCTGCCAGTCGTTGCACTGGATCACATCGGGGTAGTATTCCATGGAGGCCATGGCATCCAGGCAGGCTCTGGAGAAGAAGGCGTAACGCTCGCTGTCGTCGCCGTGACCGTAGATGGCGCCGCCGCGGCCACCGAAGTAGTACTGGCTGTCGATGAAATAGACCTGCACGCCGTCATAGCGGTTTTTCAGCCGCATAACACCGGCGTACTGCTGCCGCCAGCCCAGGGCTACCTGGAAATAGCACACTTGCTCTACTTCGTAGGCGGGATTCTCTTTGATCTTCTGATAATAGGGCAGGAAGAGCGAGACCTCATTGCCTTCGATCCGTGCCAATGCGGCAGGCAGTGCCTCCATTACATCGCCCAGTCCGCCGGACTTGGCATAGGGAGCGCCTTCGGAGGCTAGAATGGCAATTTTCATACGGTTTCTCCTCTTTTAATAATAATGGGATTGGTGGGGGTACCCACAATACGGGTGCCGGGACGGACGGTGACGTCCTTATCCAAAATGGCGTATTTCAGCTCCGCATCCTTGCCGATGACCGCATCGTTCATGATGATGCAGTTTTCGATTTCTGCGCCCTCACACAGGGTCACCTGGCGGAACAGCACGCAGTTTTCTGCCTCGCCCTCCAGCATACAGCCGTCGGCCACGATGCAGTTCTCGATCTCGCAGTCCTCGCCGTAGTAGCAGGGAACACGGTCACGAACCTTGGTGTAGACAGGGTGGTTGTAATGGAACAGATCGTGGCGGATCTCCTTGTCGATCAGGGACAGGGAGTTGCGGAAATACTCTTCCACAGACTCGTTGTACATGACATGACCCTTGAACCGGTACACATTGATGGAGATCTGATTCTTCTGCCACAGACCCAGCACCAGGTCACGGTCCATATGGTACAGGTTGTGGGCAATATGCTCGGTTACCTGGTGTGCCAGCCACTTCTTGGACAGGATAAACATGTCCATGGATGCGTCATAATCGGCGGGGGCGGCGTAGTCCACAGCGATGTCCAGAATCTCGCCCTTTTCGTCCAGCTTCAGAGCCAGATCCAGCTGCTTGGAGCCGTTGGCAATGCCGGATTTGGTGACAATGGTCAGATCCTTGCCGCTTTCAATATGGGAAGCCAGCACGCTGTTCAGGTCAATATTGCTGAGGATGGCAGAGTCAATCATGATCACATACTCATCCTCTTCGCCGTAGGTTAAAAAGTCCATGGCGGAGTGCAAAGACTCCAGCTTGCCACGGTAGTTGTCCGTGGTGCTCATGGAGTAGGGGGTAAGAAATTCCAGGCCGCCCTCTTCCAATTCCAGACCCCATTCCTCACCGGAACCGATGTGGTTGAGCAGGGATTGGTAATTGTGCCGGGTGATGATGCCCACATGGCGCACACCGGCGGCAGCCAGGTTGGACAGGGCAAAGTCTACCTGACGGTAACGACCGCCAAAGGGCAGACTGGCCATGGTACGCCGTTCGGTCAGGGAGCTGATATTGCCGTCATTGGCAAAAATGATACCCATAGTTTTCATTGCAGTTTCCCTCCTTACAGCATTTCACCGGGCAGAAGCACGGTATTGGCCTCGACCACCGCACCCTTAGAGGTGACGCTGATCTCTTTCTTCTCGTCGGGCTCGTAAGCACCGCCCACTACTGCATTGCGGCAGACCTTGCTGTTTTCACCCAAAATGGCGTGACGGACGATGGCACCGGGCTCGATCTGAACGCCGGGCATAACCACGCTGTCTTCTACCAATGCGCCCTCACCGATGGTGCAGCCCACGGAGATGATGCTGTGGCGTACAGTGCCGTAAACCTCGCAGCCTTCTGCAATGAAGCAGTTGAAGGTCTTGGCGTCGCCGTCGATGTAAGAGGAGGGGTAGGCGTCGTTACGGGCGTAGATCTTGCTGCGCTCGTCGCCGCGGATGTTGAATTCAGGATCCTTGCCCAGAAGCTCCATATTGGCTTCCCACAAGGAATCGATGGTGCCCACATCCTTCCAGTAGCCGTCGAAATTGTAGGCCATCATCTTGTGACCCGCATTCAGCAGGTTGGGGATGATGTTCTTGCCAAAGTCGTTGGAGGATTTGGGGTCGTCCTCGTCGGCAATCAGGGCATCGTGCAGAACCTTCCAGTTGAACACATAAATACCCATGGAGGCGTTGGTGGACTTGGGCTTGGCGGGCTTCTCTTCGAACTCGTAGATGGAGTTGTCGGGATTGGTGTTCAGAATACCAAACCGGGAGGCCTCTGCCAGGGGCACAGTACGCACTGCGATGGTGCAGGCGGCGTTGTGCTTTTCGTGGTACTGTACCATGGCGGCATAGTCCATCTTGTAGATATGGTCGCCGGACAGGATCACCACATAGTCGGGGTCAAAACGCTCGATAAAGTCGATGTTCTGATAAATAGCATTGGCAGTGCCCTTATACCAGCCGCGCTTTTTATCGTGCCGCTCGTAAGGAGGCAGTACCTGGGCGCAGCTATGGGTCTTGTTCAGACCCCAGGGCTGGCCGTTGCCGATGTACTCATTCAGCTCCAGGGGCTGATACTGGGTCAAAATACCCACCGTATCAATGCCGGAGTTGACGCAGTTGGATAGGGGAAAGTCGATAATGCGGTATTTGCCGCCGAAAGGAACAGCAGGTTTTGCGGTCTTTTCGGTGAGGACTTTCAGTCGGCTGCCCTGGCCACCGGCCAGCAGCATGGCGATGCAGCGTTTTTTCTGGAAGTACATGGTCACAGCTCCTTGTTTTCATCATTAACAGATACGGGCGCGTATGTTACAGTGCGCCCAATATGCATCCGTATATAACATACCACATTTTGTTTTATTTATAAAGAGACAAAATAGATAAAATATAATGGAAAATTCTGTGATAAATTACAATAAGACCCGCCGCAATCAGTTTGCGGCGGGTCGAAAATTACAGTTTTCCCTGCACGACCAGCAAAAGCAGGATACAGGTGATCAAAAGCGCACCGGCCAGCAGGAAGATGCCCTTTTTGCAGTTGCCCGGTTTTTCGGAGCTGCTGGGTACCAGCCCGGCTCTGCGCAGGGCGTTGACCAGGGGCTTATACAGTCCCAGAGTCAAGGCGGTGTTCAGTCCGGCCTTCAGCAGGTTAAAGGGCAGAAATGCCGGCAGCAGCAAGCCTTCCACAGCGGAGCGAGCCACGCCCATATACAAAGGCGTGATCAGCCAGTTCCAAAGCAGCATGATCAGCACCATGGCTACAGAGCCTGCGCCCAGACCGAGCATGGCGCCCTTGAGGGTGTGCTGCTTTTTGTAAATAAAAGCGGCAACACAGGCAAAAGAGCAGGTGGAGATCAGATTCATCAGACAGCCGATAGGGCCGGTTTCGCTGATGGTGACCATTTCCAGCAGGGATACCACGCCGGAGATGATAAAGGCCGCCATGGGGCCCAGCAAAAAGCCGCCGATGGTGATGACCACATCCTTGGGCTCATATTTCAAAAACAGCACTACCGGAATGCGGATCAGCGCCACAATCACATAAGCAGCGGCAGCCAGCATTGCCATGAGTACCATTTTTTTAACGGAGAGTTTCATGTTATTTCGTCCTGTCTTAAAGATAGGACAAGGATATCACAGACCCAACTGCTTGTCAAGAAATGCGAAATGTGATAAACTAGTTGAGAGCTGAGAACAAAGGTATTATCAACTCTCAGCTTTTTTGATTCCCTGCATGATGCCACCTGGGGAGGTGTCGGTGATGTCGCCGCCGATGATCTTGTTTTTATATACCAGCAAGGTGGCATACACAGGCTCTGTGGCATCGGGGTAGTTGTTGATGCGGTACACATAGCGCATGACGGTCTTGCCTGCGTATTTATTTAAGTCATAGCCCTGGGATTTTTGCAGCGCGTTATAGCGCTCAAACATTTCCGAGGATTCCTTGGGAATCCGCACCTGGCCGGATTCCACCGGGGATGTGCTGACCTCCCAGCCCTGCTCCTGTAAAAACTGCACCCGGCTGTCATTGTTGCCCGATGCAGGCGCAGCGGTAGTGGTGCTGTCCCCGCCGCTGAAGATCATAATCAGCAAAATGATCGCTGCTGCGATGGCACCGAGGATGATCAGTATCTTTTTTAAATCGACCTTTGCGGTCATAACCATCATAGAAACCCCTCCCGGAAAGATTTGGATACCAAAGCCTATTCATAGGGAGGACAGAATATGCAGGTTTCAAATTGCTATTTAAGCAACGGAGGATTTATGGAACGGTTGGATAAATTTTTATGTGACTGCGGGGTGGGAACTCGCAGTCAGGTAAAGCAAATACTGAAATCCGGGCGGGTCACCGTGGATGGGCGGCCGGAAAAGGACGCCGCCCGGAAGGTCGATCCCAACAGCCAGGAAATCTGCCTGGATGGGGAAGCCTTGGGCAAGCCCGGCGTACTGGTGGTCATGCTCAATAAGCCGGCAGGCTTTGTGACTGCCACTGAGGATAAAACGGAGCGCACGGTTATGGAGCTGTTGCCGGAAAAATATAAACACATGGACTTGAAGCCTGTGGGACGGCTGGATAAGGCTACGGAGGGGCTGCTGCTGTTTACCAATGACGGCGACCTGCTGCACCGGCTCATCAGCCCCAAAAAGGAAGTGCCTAAAGTTTACTATGCCCGGCATGAGGGGCAGGCGGGGGAGGCGGATGTACAGGCCTTTGCCCAGGGCTTGACCCTCAAGGACGGCACCCAATGCTTGAGCGCTGTACTGGAGCCTTTGGGGGCAGGGGAAAGCCGGATCACCGTCAAAGAGGGCAAATACCACCAAGTGCGGCGCATGATGGCCTCCCGGGGTATGACGGTTACCTACCTGGAACGGATCGCAGAGGGAAATCTGACCCTGGGCGACCTGCCCAGAGGCCAAGTCCGTGAATTGACGCAGGAAGAAGTACAAAGCTTGTAAATTCATATTTATCGTACACCCTTGTAGGGACCGGCGTCCTCGACGGTCCGCAATTACGCACTGCGGTAACGGACCGTCCGGGAGGCCGGTCCCTACAACGCATCGAAATAACAGAGCGATAAATTGAAATTTGAAGTTTTTGAGCAATTGCGTTGTTGATTTTGCCAAGCTGAATATGCAATTTGACATGAAAATCCGGGGCGTTTTGGGGTCGCACCGGGTTTTCGTTTGGGATTTTGACTAAAAAAAGACAGATATTTTGTAAAAAATGTCAAATGGTACTTGCAAAATGTGCAAAAGTGATATATAATGCTAGTGCATTTTTGTGAAAATCGTGTTTTGTGCAAGATTATAAGGAGGACTGGTAAAATGTCCAATAGTGTGTTTCAAAGCGTGATCCTGCAATTGAAGGAGCTGTCCGACCGTACTTTTGGTGTTATGGATATGGACGGCTGTGTGATTTCCTGTACCGATGCCAACCTGCTGGGTGAGCGTTGGTCTGACGCAGCGCTGAAGCTGTCCGGCAACGACGATCCTGTGGTCACCTTCGGCCAGAAAACCTTCCGTGCCATCCTCAGCAACGCAGGCTACCTGGAGTATGCCGTGTTCTGCACCGGTGATGATGAGCAGGCAAAGGTTAGCTGCAACCTGGCATACATAGCCCTTAACGATGCCAAGAGCTTCTACGAAGAGAAGCATGACCGGGGCACATTTGTGAAGAATATCATTATGGACAATATCCTGCCCGGTGATATTTATATCCGTGCCAAGGAGCTGCACTTTGCTACCGAGGCACCCCGTGCTGTGTTCCTGGTTCGTCAGCTGGGTCATGGGGATGTGTCCACTGTGGATGTGGTATCCAGCCTGTTCCCCGATAAGCTGCAGGATTTTGTCCTGAGCATCAACGAGACCGACATCGCTGTGATCAAGCAGCTGCCCGGCGAGCCCACCGGCGAAGAGCTGGAGGCCATTGCCAAGAAGATCGAGGATACTCTGCGCAACGAGCTGTACTTAAAGACCGTGATCGGTATCGGTACTGTGGCTGAGCATCTGCGTGAGCTGGCAGATGTGTATAAGGAAGCACAGACCGCCATTGATGTGGGTAAGGTGTTCGACACCGAAAGAAGCATCATCAATTATGAAAATCTGGGTATCGGCCGTCTGATCTATCAGCTGCCCACCACCCTGTGTGAGATCTTCCTGACCGAAGTGTTCAAGAAGAACTCCATTGATTCTCTGGATCAGGAGACTCTGTTCACCATCAACAAGTTCTTTGAGAACAATCTGAATGTGTCTGAGACCTCCCGTAAGCTGTTCGTACACCGCAATACCCTGGTGTACCGCCTGGAGAAGATCAAGAAGCTGACCGGACTGGATCTGCGGCAGTTTGACCATGCTATTGTATTTAAGGTAGCACTGATGGTCCGCAAGTACTTGTCCTCCCGGGAAGTCCGATAAAATCGTTTTTCTTTGAGCCACACAATTTGTGTGGCTCAAAGCCGTATACAGAATAGAAAAAAATCGAAGTTTCCATATATTTTCATATATCCCCGGTTGACATGAAGATTACAATGTGTTACAATTTGGTTACAGCAAATAGACTGGAGTAATTAGGTATGATTGAATTTACCGATGTTGTAAAATCCTACTCGGTGGGCACCCAGGCACTGAAGGGTGTTTCCATGCAGATCGAGGATGGTGAATTTGTATATTTGGTGGGTCCCTCCGGCTCCGGAAAGTCCACCATTATTAAGCTGATCACCGGTGAGCTGAAGCCCACCTCCGGCACTGTCCATGTGAACGGCTATTCTTTGGAGCGCATCCGCAAGCGTGAGATTCCGTTCCTGCGCCGTACTGTGGGCGTTGTGTTCCAGGATTTCCGCCTGATCGACACCAAAACCGTTTACGACAATGTGGCATTTGCCATGCGTGTCATCGGTGCGGGTGATAAGGAGATCCGTGAGCGTGTTCCCTATGTTTTGGAGCTGGTAGGCCTGGAAACCAAGAGCCGCCGCCATCCCACGGAGCTGTCCGGCGGTGAGCAGCAGCGCTTGGCCATTGCCAGAGCCCTGGTCAATAACCCCTCTACCATCATTGCCGACGAGCCCACCGGCAACCTGGATCCTGCCCGTTCTCTGGAGATCATGAGCCTGCTGCAGGAGATCAACAACCTGGGCACCACCATGCTGGTGGTTACTCACCAGATGGATCTGGTGGAAAGATTCCATAAGCGCGTGATCGCAATTAACGATGGCTTAGTGGTAAGCGACGGATTGGATGGGTATATGTCCTATGAAAATGAATAAATTTACATACCTGATGAAAGAGGGCATCCGTGGCATTTTCCTCCACGGCTTCATGTCCTTTGCCGCTGTCTGCGTGACGGTGGCTTGCCTGCTGATCGTGGGCCTGTTCACCAGCCTGGTGTACAATCTGAACATCATGGTTGAGGATCTGAACAAAACCAACGAGGTCATCGCCTATGTGGACGAGACCCTCTCCGAGGCGGAGGCCAGAAGCATTGGCTCCAATATCAACCGTATTGAAAATGTGCAGAAATCCACCTTTGTGGATCGGAAACAGGCACTGATAGATTATATCAGCACTTTTGAGGATCCTGAGTCTTTCTCCGGTCTGAGCGAAGACACTTTTGAGCATCGCTACGAAATTATTCTGATGGACAACCGGGAGCTCAGCGAGACTGTGGAGGCACTGTGGGCAATTCCCGGCGTGTCTGATGTGAAAGCCGCCAATGAGCTGGCAGAGGGCTTCTCCACACTGCAGGATGTGCTGGAGATCGTGTCCCTTCTGGTCATCGGAATTTTGCTGGTGGTCAGCTTGCTGATCATCTCCAACACGGTCAAGCTGGGTATGTATGACCGCCGTGACGAGATCGCCATTATGAAGATGGTGGGCGCCACAAACGGCTTTATCCGTCTGCCCTTCGTGGTGGAGGGCTTCACCCTGGGTATGTTGGGCGCAGGTATTGCCTTCGGTGCAGAATGGCTGCTGTATGACGCACTGGTGAGCAAGATCGCTACCATGGGTATTGCAAAGAACTTCCTGAACTTTGTGCCCTTTACGGACGCCCAACTGCTGATTCCCATGATCGCAACCTTTGCCTTTGCGGGCTTGTTTGTTGGCATAGTCGGCAGCTGGACCTCCATCCGTAAGTTCCTGGACGTATAAGAAACGAGGCTACTATGAAAGATAGAAAAAAACTGGTACAATCCATCCTGGCGCTGATCCTGGTGCTGGTTATGGTGTTGGGTATCATCGGCATGATCGTGCCTATGGTGGCCGATGCGGCAGAGGATAAGTCCTCCTCCCAAATTCAAAAGGAAATTGACGCTCTGAAGAAGGAAAAGGAATCTCTGCAGTCGCAGATCAACGAACTGCAAGGCCAGATGTCCACTCAAATGGACAGCATGGAGGCAGTGGTGGCACAGAAGAACCTGATCGACCAGGAGATCTTCCTGCTTTACGAGCAGATCACCAACACCAATGCCCAGATCATGGCCTACGGTGTACTGATTGCCGACAAGCAGGCAGAGCTGGATGTGGCGGAAGCCAATCTGAGCGATCTGCAGAAGCAGAACAAGGCCCGTATCCGTGCCATGGAGAAGAACAGCCGTACTTCCTACTGGTCCGTGATCTTTAAGGCAGACAACTTCCTGGATATGCTGGATCGTCTGAAAGCGATGTTTAAGATCAACAAGGCTGACCAGGAGCTGATCAAGGAACTGAGCCAGGCCGCTGACGAGGTATCCCGGGTCAAAGAGGAGCTGCAGGGCCAGAAGGATCAGCTGGAGCAGACCAAGAAAGAGCTGGAGGCAGCCCAGGTCGAACTGGAAGCCAAGCGCGTGGAAGCCGACGAGCTGCTGGCAGAGCTGGTGACCGAGTATGAAGAATACGAGGATCTGGTGGAAGCAGCAGAGCAGGATAAGGCAAAGCTGAACGGCGAGCTGGAAGATCTGGAAGAAGAGTATGAAGACGCCAAGGATCGGGAATACAAGGAGTGGTATGATCAGTGGCTGCAGTCTCAGCCTTCTTCCAAGCCCAGCACCGGCGGCTCTGCCGGTACCGGCAATGTGGCGGCGGGTGTGACCTGGCTGGTGCCCTGTAACTACAGCCGCGTTTCCAGCCCCTATGGCTGGCGTATCCACCCGGTGTACGGTGACCGTCGATTCCACCACGGCATCGACCTGTCCGCGCCCTCCGGCACTCCCATTTACGCAACCCGCAGCGGTAAGGTGACCATTGCCACCTACAGCTCCAGCGCCGGCTACTATGTGAATGTGGATCACGGTGACGGCTTCATGAGCCGTTACCTGCACATGACTCACTATGTGGTATCTGCCGGACAGCAGGTGTCCGCAGGTCAGCTGCTGGGCTATGTGGGCTCCACCGGTACTTCCACCGGCCCCCACCTGCACCTGTCCATCTACTATAACGGCGCATCCGTAAACCCTGCTGATTATATCAAGTTTTAACCAGGCATGCCCCGGAGGATATAATGAGAACAGACGGAAAAAACCGAATACATACCCTGCTGGCGCTGATTTTAGCGTTTGTCATGGTGATTGGTATGGTTCCTGTAAATGCCCGTGGGGCAGAGGATAAATCCTCCTCCCAAATTCAAAAAGAAATTGACGCTCTGAAGAAGGAAAAGGAATCTCTGCAATCGCAGATCAGCGAGCTGCAGGGTCAGATGTCCACTCAAATGGACAGCATGGAGGCAGTGGTGGCACAGAAGAACCTGATCGACCAGGAGATCTTCCTGCTTTACGAGCAGATCACCAACACCAACGCCCAGATCATGGCCTATGGCGTACTGATCGCTGACAAGCAGGCAGAGTTGGATGTGGCGGAAGCCAATCTGAACGATCTGCAGCAGCAGAATAGGGCTCGTATCCGCGCCATGGAGAAAAACAGCCGTTCCTCTTACTGGTCTGTGATCTTCCAAGCAGATGATATCCTGGATATGCTGGATCGTCTGAAGGCGATGTTTAAGATCAACCAGGCTGACCAGAAGCTGATCAAGGAACTGAGCCAGGCCGCCGACGAGGTGACCCGGGTCAAAGAGGAGCTGCAGGGTCAGAAGGATGAGCTGGAGCAGACCAAAAAAGAGCTGGAAGCTACACAGGCAGAGTTGGAAGCTAAGCGTGCGGAAGCAGATGAGCTGCTCATCAAGCTGGTGACGGAGTATGAAGCATACGAAGCATTGGTGGAAGAAGCTGAGCAGAACAAGGCGAACCTAAACAACGAGATCGGTGATTTAGAGGATCTGTATGAGGCGGCCAAGGATCAGGAATACCAGAAATGGTATGAGCAGTGGCTGCAATCTCAGCCCCAGTCCAAGCCGGATAATGGCGGCTCTGCCGGTACCGTGACCAATGGCGTTACATGGCTGGTTCCGTGCAGCTATGTGCGTATTTCCAGTCCCTATGGCTGGCGAATCCACCCCATATACGGCGATTACCGATTCCACCATGGAATTGATCTGGCAGCGCCTGCCGGTACGCCCATTTATGCAACCCGCAGCGGTAAGGTGACGGTGGCAACATACAGCAATTCTGCCGGTTACTATGTGAATGTGGATCATGGCGACGGCTTCATGAGCCGCTACCTGCATATGACCCACTATGTGGTATCTCCCGGACAGCAGGTGTCTGCAGGTCAGCTGCTGGGCTATGTGGGAAATACGGGCGCATCCAAGGGTAATCACCTGCACCTGTCAATCTACTATAACGGTGCATCCGTAAACCCTGCTGATTACATTAAATTCTGAAACAAAGGGGTTGTCTCCGACGAGCAATGTCATTAAGTTAAGAAATTTTGTCATTCCGAGACCAGTTCGCAAACTGGTCGTGGGAATCTCCTGCGTAAGATTTTGCACCGGAGATCGCCACACCAGTGTGCGCACTGGTTCGCGATGACGCTTAACTTAATGACATTGCTCCGACGAGATGACCCCTTTTCGTATATACTAAATTCAAATTTTCCTCTTTGCCTCCCCTGCAGTAAACGCTGATTAATTCTACCACCCTAAGGCTATTTATGGTATAATAGAGAAAAGGGGTGTTTTAAATGGAAAAACAGCAGAATTTTACGGATATTGAGTATACCAAT
>JAZNHQ010000076.1:0-5172 GCA_045577035.1 Faecousia sp.
GAGCTAGTGACCTGACTCGAACAGGCGACCTTCTCATTACGAGTGAGATGCACTACCGACTGTGCTACACTAGCAAGCTATTGATTTAGCTTGAGTATTATACCTGCATTTGGTCGGTCTGTCAACTGATTTTTACAAACTGTTTTGCTTCAAAACAATTTCCAGGGCTGCATGGATCGCCTGATTTCTAACAGATTCCCGGTCACCGCCAAAATAGAACTCATGGCTGAAGCAATGCTTTGCATCACAGTAGCCAATATAGACCGTTCCCACTGGATTTCCGTAATCATCCCCGTCCGGACCGGCTAATCCCGTAACCGAAACCGACACATCTGCCTCTAAAGCATTTCGCACTCCCCGCGCCATAGCCTCTGCAACAGGCGCGGAAACTGCACCGTTTGCTTCAAGCAGCTGATGATCAACACCAAGAGCAGATTCTTTCAGAGCATTACAATAACTGATAATACCACCCTTGTAAACTGCAGAGCTGCCAGGAACAGCAGTCAGTGCCGCACCAATACCGCCACCGGTACAGCTTTCCGCAGTTACCAAGGTTTTATCATGCAAAGCTTTCAGAACATCAGAGCAAAGGATCATCATTATACTTCACCGTGATCTTTTCAACATTTTCAAGCGCATCCAAAATCAGCGCTTCCCTATCCAGCTTTTTTTCAGCATTAATTACTTGACCCAAGGTAGGCTTGGTTTTGGGGTGCTTGGGAGTAAAGACTGTGCAACAGTCCTCATATGGCAAAACGGAGGTCTCCATCGTGCCGATCTTTCTGGCAATGGTCACGATTTCCTCTTTATCCATGCCAACCAGCGGCATGAAAATGGGAATATCCACTACAGCGCCCGTAACCGTCATAGCCTCCATGGTTTGACTGGCCACCTGTCCCAGATTCTCGCCTGTGATCAAAGCGCCACAGCCGTGCTGCTTGGCGATCCGCTGAGAAATCTCCATCATGAAACGACGCATAATCAACGTAAAGAATTCCTCGGGACAATTATCCCGGATAGCTTCCTGGATCTTGGTAAAGCCAACGATATTCAAGGTCATTCTGCCGCAATACTTGGTCACAAGTCTAGCCAGTTCCTGCACCTTATCCCGGGCAAGCTGAGAGGTGTAGGGATAAGAGAAGAAATGAACTGCCTCAATTTCCACACCGCGCTTTGCAATCATATGGGCAGCCACAGGAGAATCAATACCGCCGGAGAGCAAGCACATGGCTCTGCCGCCTACACCGGTAGGCAGACCACCTGCACCGGGCTCTGCAGGGCCATGAACATAAGCCGCAAGATCACGAACTTCCACATAGACGGTATATGCAGGATGATGAACATCCACCCGACAATCAGGATGCGACTCTGCCAATCTGCCACCAATTTCCTGAGAAATGGCAATGGAAGTCATGGGGAATCTCTTATCAGAACGCTTAGATTCCACCTTGAAAGATTCGGCACAATCCAAATCGTCACCCAGATACTCTTCAATGGCATCAAAAATGCTGTCCAAATTCTTCTCACAGGCGCGGCAACGGCACAGACTTACCAGACCAAAAATATGATGGCAGGCTTCCCATGCGCCATCTACATCTGCTTCATCATCCATAGGTTCAACATATACGGTAGACTGCATGAGATATACATCAAAATTGCCGTAGGGTCTCATACGGCGACGAACATTCTGTCGCAGCTTGTCTTCGAACTGGCGCATATTGGCACCCTTCAACACGATTTCGCCCAGCTTGAGCAAAAAAATCTCTCTCATAATATATCCTCGATTTCTTAAATATTAACCATTCTATATTGCACCGCTTCCGCAACATGATCCGCTTTGATCTTATCACTGTCGTCCAGATCGGCAATGGTGCGAGCCACACGAAGAAGACGATCATAACTTCTGGCTGTTAACCCAAAGGTTTGGAATGCAGCCTGCATCAGTTCATGAGACTCATCGTCCAACACACAATGATATCGCAATTCTGTGGGACCCATACGGGCATTGCACATGCCACTGGCTTCACCAAAACGGCGATGCTGGCGTTTGCGCGCAAAGTCAACACGGGCTTTAATCTCCGATGAAGGCTCTGCTTCTTTTCGAAAGCGAAGCTCCTCATAATTGACAGCAGGTACTTCCACGATCATATCCACGCGATCCAGCATTGGTCCGGAAATACGGCTTCTGTATTGCTTTACTGACAACTCGGAACAAGTACATCTTCCACTGGGATCTCCATACCACCCACATTTGCAGGGATTCATTGCACAAACCAGCATAAATTCCGCAGGATAAGATAATGCTCCGGATACACGGGCAATGGTAACATTTCCATCCTCCATAGGCTGACGCATCAGGTCAAGCGTATCTCTCCTAAACTCAGGAAGTTCATCAAGAAACAGTACGCCCTTATGTGCCATAGATATCTCTCCCGGTCTGGGAGTAGATCCGCCGCCGATCAAGCCTGCGTTTGAAACGGTATGGTGCGGTGAACGGAACGGTCTTTGGAGGATCATAGGCGAATCCGGCGGTAGCATACCCATCACAGAATAAATCTGTGTCGCTTCCAGGGATTCATTCCAGGTCATATCCGGCATAATGGATGGAAGTCTTTTGGCAAGCATGCTCTTTCCGGATCCGGGAGGGCCGATCAGCAGAATATTATGGCTTCCCGCCGCTGCTATTTCCATAGCCCGCTTGGCCTGATATTGTCCCATGACATCCTTAAAGTCCGGCAACGAAACCTTGCCGCGATCCGGCATCCAAATAATCTCTTCTTCAATTGGCTCGGAATCACCGTTTAAAGCCGCAATCAATTGCGAAAGATTCTTCACTGGATATATGGCGGGCCCTCTCGCCAGTGTGGCCTCAGGCGCATTGGCTTCCGGTACATATACTTCTTCAATTCCGGCTCGTTTTGCAGCGATTGCCATAGGCAAAACGCCATTAATGGGGCGAATGGTTCCGTCCAGGCTAAGTTCGCCGATAAACGCACAGCGCGAATGAGGTCTGCGAACAGCACCACTGGCAGAAAGTATAGCCAATAAAATCGGCAAATCATAATGCGTGCCGGTTTTGCGCAAGCTGGCAGGCGAAAGATTCACTGTAATGCGACTATTCGGAAAACGCATTCCACTGGTTTTTGCCGCAGCTCGCACACGTTCACGAGCCTCTTTTACAGCAGTATCCGGCAAACCAACAATGTCAAACGCAGGTAATCCGTTAGAAATATAGCATTCTGCGGCGATCAGATCTCCCTTTATTCCATTCAATCCCATCGTATGTACACTACAGATCATACATTCATCTCCATAGTCCTATTTTCACCCATCATACTCCATTTGTAACAAAAACACAATAATTATTTGTAATTACCAGGTGATTTTTTCATATTTTTTCAGCGATAAAGTCGCAATAAGCGCTTTACAAACCGAGGGAAAAGTGATATGATATTGGGGACAAAATTTGAGTACTTTAGGAGGTATTATATTTTGGCAAGAAAATTCAAGACTATGGACGGCAATACTGCTGCCGCCCACGTCAGCTATGCCTTTACTGAGGTTGCTGGCATCTACCCCATTACCCCGTCCAGCCCCATGGCTGACAACGTGGACCAGTGGTCCGCTGCCGGTCGTAAGAACATCTTTGGCGTCACCGTAAAGGTCGTTGAGATGCAGTCCGAGGCTGGTGCTGCAGGTACCGTTCACGGCTCTCTGGCCGCCGGTGCTCTGACCACCACCTACACCGCTTCTCAGGGCCTGCTGCTGATGATCCCCAATATGTACAAAATCGCCGGCGAGCTGCTGCCCAGCGTATTCCACGTTTCTGCACGTACTGTTGCTGCACAGGCTCTGAACATCTTTGGCGACCACTCCGACGTTTACGCCTGCCGTCAGACCGGTTTCGCTATGCTGTGTGAGACCAATGTTCAGGAAGTTATGGACCTGGGCGCTGTTGCTCACCTGGCATCCATCGAAGGCCGTGTTCCCTTCATCAACTTCTTTGATGGCTTCCGTACTTCTCACGAGATCCAGAAGGTCGCCATTTGGGATTACGAAGACCTGAAGGAAATGACCAACATGGAGGCTGTTGATGCCTTCCGCAAGCATTCTCTGAACCCCGAGCGTCCCGCTATGCGGGGTTCCCACGAGAATGGCGACATTTTCTTCCAGCACCGTGAGGCTTGCAACAAGTACTACGATGCTCTGCCCGCAGTTGTTGAGAAGTACATGCACAAGGTCAACGAGAAGCTGGGCACCAATTATCAGCTGTTCAACTACTATGGCGCTGAGGATGCTGACCGCATCATCGTTGCCATGGGTTCCTTCAACGACGTTGCTGAGGAAGTTATCGACTATCTGAATGCTCATGGCGAGAAGGTCGGTCTGGTAAAGGTTCGTCTGTACCGTCCCTGGAGCTCCGAGCATCTGCTGGCTGCTATTCCCGCTACCGCAAAGAAGATTGCTGTTCTGGACCGCACCAAGGAGCCCGGTTCTCAGGGCGAGCCTCTGTACCAGGATGTTGTTATGGCTCTGGCTAAGGCTGGCAAGAACGACATCACCGTTATCGGTGGTCGTTACGGCCTGGGTTCCAAGGATACCCACCCCGCTTCCGTCTTCGCTGTATTTGAAGAGCTGAAGAAGGACGCTCCCAAGCACGAGTTCACCGTAGGTATCGTTGACGATCTGACCAACCTGTCTCTGGAAGAGACTGTCTCCCCCAACACCGCTGCAGAAGGCACCATCGAGTGCAAGTTCTGGGGTCTGGGCGGCGACGGCACTGTTGGTGCAAACAAGAACTCCATTAAGATCATCGGCGACCACACCGGCAAGTACGTACAGGCTTACTTCCAGTACGACTCCAAGAAGACCGGCGGTGTCACCGTTTCCCACCTGCGTTTTGGCGACAAGCCCATCAAGTCCCCCTACTACATCAACAAGGCTGACTTCGTGGCTTGCCATAATCCCTCCTACATCACCAAGGGCTTCAAGATCGTTCAGGACGTTAAGCCCGGCGGCGTGTTCCTGATCAACTGCCAGTGGAATCTGGAAGAGCTGGAGCATCATCTGGATGCAGCTTCCAAGCGTTACATTGCTGAGAACAACATTCAGCTGTACACCATCAACGCTATCGACCTGGCTATCAAGGTTGGCATGGGCAAGCGTACCAAC
>JAZNHQ010000077.1:0-3896 GCA_045577035.1 Faecousia sp.
AGCTCCTCGATCTTCTCTTGGTTTTTCTTGTTCTTGTTGCGAATCATGGCCTGCACCATCTGGCTCGATTCGTACCAGAAGTCGTAGTTTCCCACGTACATCTTGATTTTGCCGTAGTCGATATCCACGGTGTGGGTGCAGACGGTATTCAGGAAGTGGCGGTCGTGGGAAACGGCGATGACCATGCCGGGGAAGTCCAGCAGGAAATCCTCCAGCCAGTTAATGGCCTCGATATCCAGGTTGTTGGTGGGCTCGTCCAGCATAACGATATCCGGGTTGCCGAACAGTGCCTGTGCCAGCAGTACCTTCACCTTCAGGCGGGGGTCGGTGGCGCCCATGATGTCATAGTGCATTTCTGTACCGATGCCCAGACCTTGCAAAAGGCGGGATGCGTCGGATTCTGCCTCCCAGCCGCCCATTTCCGCAAATTCGCCCTCCAGCTCAGAGGCACGGATGCCATCTTCGTCGGTGAAATCGGGCTTTTCGTAAATGGCGTCCTTTTCTTTCATTACATCGTAAAGACGCTGGTTACCCATGATGACCGTATCCATAATGGTGTATTCGTCATAGGCGTTCTGGTTCTGCTTCAGAACGGAAACACGCTTTTCCGGGTCGATAAAAATATTGCCTGCGGTGGAATCCAGCTCGCCGTACAGCAGACGCAGGAAGGTGGACTTGCCTGCGCCGTTGGCACCGATGATGCCGTAGCAGTTGCCGGGCAAAAACTGCAGATCCACATGCTGGAACAGCCACTGGCCGCCAAATTGCATACCTAAATTACTGACTGTGATCATTACTTTACTCTCTCCGTTTTCTTGCCATAAATTCATATTTATCGTACACCCTTGTAGGGACCGGCGTCCTCGACGGTCCGCAATTACGCACTGCGGTAACGGACCGTCCGGGAGGCCGGTCCCTACAACGCATCGAAATAACGCAGCGATAAATTGGAATTTACATAGGCACATAATTATACATTCTAAATATAACACAAAAATGTAAATAATAAAAGAACTTTTTTCCAAGGGGTTGCATTTTCTGAAAATTGCTATAAAATATATAAATGAGAAATTATGCAGGCAGTAGAATGCTATTTGCCCCCCAAAAAGGAGATATTAACAAATTATGGCAAAAAAACAGTTCAAAGCGGAATCCAAAAGACTGTTGGATCTGATGATCAATTCTATTTATACCCATCAGGAGATCTTTCTGCGAGAGATCATCTCCAATGCCTCCGATGCCATCGACAAGCTGGCATACACGGCACTGACCGATGACAAGGTGGGCATCTCCCGGGATGATTTCGCCATCACCCTGACCAAGGGCGACGGCACCCTGACCGTGTCTGATAATGGCATCGGTATGAACAAGGACGAGATGGAAGAAAACCTGGGTACGATTTGCAAATCCGGCTCCTTGGGCTTTAAGCAGGCCATGGAAAAGAGCGAGGAGATCGACATTATCGGCCAGTTTGGTGTGGGCTTCTATGCTGCTTTCATGGTGGCCTCCAATGTGACCGTGATCTCCAAGAAATACGGCGAGGACACCGCCTGGAAATGGACCTCCAACGGCGCAGACGGCTACACGATTACGGAGGCGGAGAGAGCATATCCCGGCACCGATGTGATCATGACTCTGAAGGAGGATACGGAGGACGAGAAGTATTCCCGCTTCCTGGAGGAGTATGAGCTGCGCGGCCTGGTGAAGAAGTATTCTGATTACATCCGCTACCCCATCCGCATGGAGGTCAGCAAATCCCGGAAAAAGGAAGATTCCGAGGAATACGAAAGCTATCTGGAAATGGAGACCCTCAACTCCATGGTGCCCATTTGGAGCCGTGCCAAGAAGGATGTGACGGAGGAGGAGTACGAGAGCTTCTACCGTGAAAAATTCTACGACTTCAATAAGCCCCTGCGGACGGTGCATTTCTCCGCTGAGGGTACAGTTTCCTTTAAGGCACTGTTGTATATCCCCGGTAAAGCGCCCTATGATTTCAATACCCAGGAGTATAAGCGGGGCTTGCAGCTGTATTCGTCCGGTGTCATGATCATGGAGGCCTGTGAGGAGCTGGTGCCGGAGCATTTCCGCTTTGTGCGGGGTGTGGTGGACAGCCAGGATCTGTCTTTGAATATCAGCCGTGAAATGCTGCAGCATAACCGCCAGCTGACGGTGATCGCCAAGAACATCGAAAAGAAGATCAAGTCCGAGCTGACCGCCATGCTGGAAAATGACCGGGAGAAATACCAGGAATTCTATGCCGCCTTCAGCCGTCAGCTGAAATACGGCGTGGTGGCAGATTACGGCGCTCATAAGGAATCTACCCAGGAGCTGCTGCTGTTCCATAGCCGCAAGGAAAAGAAGCTGATCAGCTTAAAAGAGTATGTGGCAGCCATGGCCGAAGGACAGGAGAAGATCTACTATGTCTGCGGTCAGAGCGTTGACCGCCTGGCAGCTCTGCCCCAGGTCAAGACCCTGGAAAGCAAGGGCTACGATGTGCTGCTCATGACCGATGAGGTGGACGAGTTCGTTCCTCAGACCCTGATGACTTACCAAGAAAAGCAGTTCTGCAACGCCGCCACCGAGGACTTGGGTCTGCAATCCGAGGACGAGAAGAAGGCGCTGGAAGAAAAGGCGGAGGAAATGAAGGGTCTGCTGACCTTTGTCAAGGAGGCCTTGGGGGCTTCCGTGAAAGAAGTCAAGATCTCTGCGGATCTGGGCGATGCCCCTGTGGCTATGCGCCCGGCAGCCGGCATGAGTTTTGAAATGGAAAAATACATGAAACGGATGAATCCGGAATTTGCTTTCCCGGTGGAGAGAATTCTGGAGCTGAATCCGGAGCATGAGGCGGTAAAGGCCATGGAAAAGGCCATGATCGCCGACACCCAAAAGGCAAAGGATTACGCAAAGCTGCTGTGCGCCCAGGCACAGCTGATGGCGGAGCTTCCCCTGGAGGATCCTGCCGCTTATACAGAACTGGTTTGCAAGCTGATGAAATAAAACTGTAAGGAGGAAAAACATGTACCGGAAAATATGCTGTTTGGTTGCTGTGATCGCCACATTGCTGTGCTTGTATGTGGCTGTCCAGGCAACGGAAGAAAGCGCAAGCTATAAGCAGCTTAGCGCAAATGTTGACGGTCTTACGATCGAGCAGGATATGCTGCTGGATCTGAATGGACATCATGTTATCAATGCTACGGTGGCAGAGGGCGTGACCCTGCGGCTCATGGATTCGGCTAACGATGGCTATGATGCCAGCAAGTGCGGCAGCTTCAGCGGAACCATTGATGGCACCGTGGAGCAGCTGGTGAAGACCACTGCAGACGAAGTTGGCGAGGTCAAGTCCTACCTGGTCATTAACGAGGAAGGTGTTTACTCTGCTCACCGCTACTATGCCGGTATCACCAAGATCAACCTGGTGCCCGGAAGTGTGGCTCTGGGCTATAAGGCGGAGTATTACGCTGACGATGTGATCAACGACATGGTCACCGGCTACGGCTATGAGCTGTGGGTCAATGAGCTGAATCCTGTTCAGCGTGAAAAAGAGGGTAAAATTACCGATAACGAGCTGACCCTGCGCCTGAAGAACATTCTGGTGGAAGGTAACGCTACCCTCAGTGATTTTGGCGTCAGCGCCAATATTCACGGCAGAGCCTTCATTAATTTCAGTGTGGGCACTGTATCCGGCGCAGACCACAGCACCACCTTGCAGGCAGCTGTGGAGGCTGTGAACACCTCTTTGGGCCAGGATCGCAGCGCATATACCAAGGATCAGATCCAGTCTGTTCGTGATCTGATCAACAAGTTTAACAGCTATATGAATACCTGGGAACAGGAATACATCTTCACCGAGGAAAAGTTCGTCGCTGTAGAAAATGTTTCTGCTACCTATGGTGATG
>JAZNHQ010000078.1:0-4810 GCA_045577035.1 Faecousia sp.
CATTCTGGGTGACGAGCAGCCCATTACCGGCCGCTATGCGGACTCCTTGGAGCCCATTGTTGAGCCCACCCGCAAGAAGCTGGAGGGCATCGCCCGCTGCGATGAGGATGTGCTGTCCTACATTGCATTCCCCAACCTGGCCGAAACCTTCTTTGAGGAGCGCAAGGCCAAGGAAGAAAACATGGTTACATACAGCATCGTGGAGGCTTAAATATGAATTTAGACAATATCGGTACTTTAGATTCCGGTATCGTGGCACTGCTGGGTTATTCTGTGGTATTTTTCGGCCTGATCCTACTGATGACGGTCATTACCATTATCGGAAAGTGCTTTACCGCATCTAAAAAGAAAGAAAAAGCTGCCGAGTCTGCTCCGGTGTCGGTGCAGGTAAAGGAAGCTCCCAAGGCTACCGCTCCCGGTACTGCCGGCGAGGTAAAGCTTTACAATGTGGAGCCCAAGACCGCTGCCATGCTCATGGCCATCGTAGCCGACAAAATGGGCAAGCCCATCAACGAACTGCGTTTTATTTCCATTAGAGAGGTAGAGTAATATGAAATACAAAATTACCCTGAAGGGTCGTACTTACGAAGTTGAAGTGGAAGCAGGCAAGGCCATGCTTCTGGATGAATATGAAGCAATTGCTCCCAGCGCACCTGCTGCCCCTGTGGCCGCTGCTCCCGCTGCTGCTCCTGCGCCTGCCGCTGCACCTGTAGTCACCGGCGCAGGCGAGGCTGTAAACGCCCCCATGCCCGGCACCATTTTGAAGGTCAATGTGACTCAGGGTCAGACCGTAAAGGAAGGCGATGTGCTGGTAGTGCTGGAAGCCATGAAGATGGAAAACGAGATCATGTCTGCCAAGTCCGGCACTGTCACCCAGGTACTGGTTACCAAGGGTGCTTCCGTGGACACCGGTTCTCCCCTGGTCGTGATTGGCTAAGGAGGGCATCCCATGATCAATATTGGTGATATTTTATTAGACCTTTGGAATGGCTCCGGCTTTTCCTCCATTTTCCAGGGTTTCGTGGATGCCGGTTGGCAGAATTTGGTAATGATCCTCATCGCCTGCGTTCTGCTGTACCTGGGTATCGTAAAGAAATTTGAGCCCTTGCTGCTGGTGGGTATTGCTTTTGGATGTCTGCTGACCAACCTGCCCGGTGCAGGCCTGTACCATCAAGAGCTGTGGGATGCCTTTATGGAAGAGGGTAACCCCGCCTATCATAGCTATGGTACGATCCTGAAAAATGCCGGTCTGCTGGATATTTTCTACATCGGCGTCAAAACCAGCCTTTACCCCTGCCTGATCTTCATGGGCGTGGGTGCTATGACCGACTTTGGCCCTCTGCTGAGCAATCCCAAGAGCATGCTTTTGGGCGCAGCTGCTCAGATGGGCGTATTTGTGGCCTTCTTCGGTGCTATTCTACTGGGCTTCAGCGGCACAGAAGCTGCTTCCATCGGTATCATTGGCGGTGCGGACCGTCCTACTGCCATCTTCCTGACCTCAAGACTGGCTCCTGAGCTGCTGGGTGCCATTGCGGTGGCAGCCTATTCCTACATGGCACTGATTCCCATGATCCAGCCGCCCTTCATGAGGCTGCTGACCACCAAGGAGCAGCGCAAGATCAAGATGGTTCAGTCCCGGAATGTTTCCAAGGCTGAGAAAATCATCTTCCCCATTTTGGTCACAACCTTTGTGGCTCTGCTGCTGCCGGATACCGCACCTCTGATTGGCTGTCTGATGCTGGGTAACCTGTTCAAGGAAACCGGCCTGACTGACCGTCTGTCCGACACCGTACAGAACGCCTTGATGAACACTATCACCATTCTGCTGTCCACCGCTGTAGGTGCTACCATGGTTGGCACCACCTTTCTGGATATCAGAACGCTGATGATCATCGCCCTGGGCGTGGTAGCTTTCATTCTGTCCACTGTTGGCGGTCTGCTGGGCGGCTTGGCTATGTGCTGGGCTACCAAGGGCAAGATCAATCCTCTGATTGGTTCTGCCGGTGTTTCCGCTGTGCCTATGGCTGCCCGTGTGGCAAACCTGGAAGGTCAAAAAGCAAATCCCTCCAACTTCCTGCTCATGCACGCCATGGGCCCCAATGTAGCCGGTGTGATCGGCTCTGCCATCGCCGCAGGCTTCCTGCTAAGCGTATTTGGGTAATATATGTTTCAATAAATACTCCCCGGAAAATGCATTTTCCGGGGAGTATTATTTCTTATTTCAATCTTTTTTCCAAGGTCCGGGATGCCAGAGTGGATTCATATACCTTGGTCATGCCGTATTCCGTAGTCACGATATAGGATTTTGGCAGATCGTCACAGGGTACTACCGCACCCTCCTTCTGCGCCCGGGCAAGGAATTCCCTTGTGCGCTTGGAGGTGGAGGTATTGTCCATATCGAAAATACCAATTACCGAAGTATCCCGCACCGCAAAGTCATTACCAATGGACAAATACATATTATTCACCCTTTATTGCTTTCCATTGTGCAACGGCCATTTCATCACAACGGTTATTTTTGGGATTATCGGCGTGGCCTTTGACCCAGTGGTAGTGCAGCTCATGCTTCATGGTCAAATTCAAAAGAATCTCCCATAAATCCGGGTTTAGAGCAGGCTTTTTATCGGATTTGATCCAATTTTTCTTACGCCAGCCCCATGCCCAGCCCTTTTCCAGAGCATCGATCACATATTTGGAATCGGAATACAGTTCCACAATACAAGGTTCTTTCAGTGCCTGCAGACCACGGATCACCGCCGTCAATTCCATGCGGTTGTTGGTGGTTTCAGCTTCACCGCCGGAGAACTCCTTTTCATGTCCCATATATTCCAGGATGGCACCCCAGCCGCCGGGGCCGGGGTTACCGGAACAGGCACCATCGGTGTACAGGGTTACAGTCTTCAAGCCTCGGTCTCCTCTTCTTCCGGAGCCACACGCTCGATGGACACGACCTCGTTGCCCTCTTCAATACGCATGACGATAACGCCCTGTACATCTCGCTTATACACATTGATACCGGCGGCAGGAATACGGATAATAACGCCACCGTTTTCGATGAGCATCACATCGTCCTTCTCATCCACCACACGGCAACCGGCGATCTTACCGGTCTTGGCAGTGATATTGTAGTTCTTCAGACCCTTACCGCCACGACCCTGGGCGATCTTTTCACCGTCGGGGCCTGTACGCAGGTATTCTTGAAGCTCTGTACGCTTACCGAAGCCGTTAGTAGTAACGGTCAGCAGGGTCTTGCCCTCCTCGGCCTTTTCCGCACCGATCACATAGTCGTCACCGGTCAGCGTAATGCCGCGCACACCCACAGCATCTCTGCCCATGGGACGCACATCGTTCTCATTGAAGCAGATGGCCATGCCGTTACGGGTAGCCAGGATAATATTGTCATTGCCGTCAGTACGGATCACGTTGATCAGCTGATCGCCCTCATCCAGGGTAATGGCACGGATACCGGTCTTACGACGGGTATTCAGTGCAATAAAGGGTAGACGCTTCACTGTACCCTTGCGGGTGACCATCATCAGGTATTCGTTCTCATGGAACTCTCTGGTGATCACCACGGCAGTGACCTTTTCCTCCTGCTCCAGGGGCAGAATATTCACCATAGCAGTACCTCTTGCGGTACGGCCTGCCTCGGGAATCTGGAAGCCCTTGCGGTGATGAACCTGTCCACGGTCTGTAAAGAACAGCATATGGTCATGGGTGGATGCCACGTACAGACTCTTCACGAAGTCCTCTTCCTTCAGATTCTGTGCATTGACACCACGACCGCCACGACTCTGTGTACGGTAGGTATCTACCGGCATACGCTTCACATAGCCCTGGTTGGAAATGGTGAAGGCGCAGGTCTCCTCCTCGATCAGATCCTCGATGTCGATCTCGTCCTCGATTTCCTGGATCTCGGTCTTACGGGCATCGCCAAACTTATCCCGGATGGCGATCAGCTCCTCACGGAGCACGCCCTGCAGCTTGATGGGATCCGCCAGCAGTTCGTTATAGTAGGCAATGCGCTCCTGCAGCTCATCAAATTCAGCCTGCAGCTTTTCTCTGTCCAGACCCTGCAGAGCCTTCAGACGCATGTCCAAAATGGCCTGTGCCTGGATATCATCCAAACCGAACCGCTCACACAGACGCTCCTTGGCATCATCGTAAGCAGAACGGATAATGCGAATAACCTCGTCAATATTATCCTGAGCAATCAGTAGACCCTTCAACAGGTGGGCGCGCTCCTGAGCCTTTTTCAGATCATACTGGGTGCGGCGGGTCAGCACATCCATCTGGAATGCCAGATACTCATCAATGATCTGCCGCAGGGACAGAATTCTGGGCTGCTTCTGATCATCCACCAGTGCCAGCATGATAATACCAAAGCTGCTCTGCAGCTCGGTCTGCTTAAACAGGTTATTAAGCACAACCTGGGGATTAGCATCCTTTTTCAGTTCGATGACCATACGCATACCGTTACGGTCAGTCTCGTCACGTAGGTCAGAAATACCGTCCAGACGCATGTCCTTCACCTGCTCGGCGATGGTCTTGATCAGCTGGCGCTTATTGACCTGGTAGGGCAGCTCCGTGACGATGATCCGCACCCGATCCTTGCCGAATTCTTCAAATTCAGTGCGGGCACGAACAACAACCTTGCCCCGGCCGGTGGCATAGGCGGCACGGATGCCGCTTCTTCCCATAATGATACCGCCGGTGGGGAAATCCGGGCCGGAGATATGCTCCATCAGATCCACCATAGTTACTTCCGGATCATCCAGCACAGCAACACAGGCATTGATAACCTCTGTCA
>JAZNHQ010000079.1:0-10974 GCA_045577035.1 Faecousia sp.
GTCGTGGGAATCTCCGGCGTAAAATTTTGCACTGGAGATCGCCACACCAGTGTGCACACTGGTTCGCGATGACACTTAACTTAATGACATTGCTTAAAATGAGACAACCTCTTTTTGCTGTTAAAGGGTTAATTCATAGGCTTCTATAACCACAGGGCCGATTTTTTGTGCCATGCGGTAAAAGCCCAGATCGTTGGGGTGGACACCGTCGCTGGTGCAGGATTCGGCGAATTCGCCTTCAAAAAGGGTTTCGCCGTCAATGAAGAAGACCCGCATGTCGCCCAGAGCCAGCGCCTTTTCATAACTGTCACGGATGATCTGACGACGCAGACCGTTGACCTGGGGATCGTTAAAAAATGTGGGCCGGGAGATCATAATATAAGGCGTGTCCGGCTGCTTTTTGCGGAAGGTTTCGTAGAAAGCAAAATGGGTGTTTTGCAGATGCTCCACGGTGGGGGCGTTGTGATCGTAATCGCAAACGAAAACGCTCATGGGAATGCCCGAAATATATTCTGCCATAGCCTGCTCGCCCCTGGCACTGCCGGAAAATCCGAGGTTTACATAATCCAGATTGTATTTCTGGGAAATAAAGCTTTCGTAGGTGTTGCCCGGTTTGCCGGCGGCAGCGCCGTGGGTAATGGAGGAGCCGTAGTAGACCACGGGGAGGGGATTGGCATAGGCCTTACCCGGCCCCAGGACAGCCCCGGCCTCCAAGCCGATGTGCAACTGCTTGATGCTGCAAAATACAGGCAAATACAGGGTATATTCCAGCATTTGTCCCACAGTGCGGGTGGTAAGCTTATATTCAGAATTGTCCGGATCAAAGCCCTTCACAGGACGGGCGGTGGATACCCATACCTCCCGATCCTTCTCGCAGCGATACAGATCAAAGCCATAGCTGGCGCAATGGTTCATGACCGTAGGCACAGAGCCGGGGCCGTAAGCTACCCTTAATGCCACATAGGCCGAATCCGTGGAAAACCGAATCCGGCCGCCTGCGGTATATTTGCTGTAATTGTCCACGCCGTCGTTGATCTGTTCGGCGATTTGCGGGGGCATTCTGCGACCAAGATATTCCTTGTCGGGAATCAGCCCATATATGCAAAGCTCTCTGGCATCGTACCATTGGGTCTGCGCATCCACCGTTTCCTGGTGGATGAAATTTTTATCTGTACCTTTTTCTGTCATGGCTTATAGGGCGGAATAGCCGAAGCTGTTCACCAGTGCGTCGATGGGGATACCCTGCTTGCAGTAGGGGCAGTCGTGGGAGTCGAAGCTGGCGTAATCGGGCAGGTCGCTGAGGGTGTAGACCGAAGCCACAGGGAAGCCGCCGGTATTCTTTACGGCGCTGTAGACTGCTGCGCAGCCTGCCACATAGCCGCCGTAGTAGCTGATGGCCTCAATGCTGCGCTTGGCGGTAAAGCCGGTGGTCATGGATGCCATCAGCACCAAAATATGCTTGCCCTTGATCATGGGCTTCACATTGTCACGGAAAATGATCTGAGAGTTGGCGTTGTATTCCGGCTCCACCACATAAATGGTCTGGTGGCTGTTGATATTCTTGAAGCCGGTTTTGGTCAGCTCGTCGGCCAGGCAGGTGCCGATGACGGCGGTGCCGTCCAGGCACAGAATGGTATCCACCAAAGTGGAGGTGTTAAACCGGGATACCAGCGCCTTGGCCACACTCTTTGCCTCGCTCAGACGGGTTTTCTGGAAGGTGATATCCACATAGTAGTTGATGTGGCTGTGGTTGGTGGCAAAATGGCCACGGGCGTAGCGCATGGGAACGCCGCCGCGCTTTACGGGAAGATGCTCAAGCTGAATCATAATATTACCTCCATGTTTTAATGTTTGTCTTGGCGGGCAAGCAGCATGGCTTCCTGGCGCCTGAACTGTCGGGCGATCACATAGCACATCTGTTTGGAGCGGATCAGCTCGTGAACTTTTTCAAAGGATGCCCACATCACATCCACGGTCTCGCCGGGCAGAAGCACGATCTGCTCTAAGGGCAGCTGCCGTTTTAGGCAGTAATAATCAAAATGGGTATTGCCGTCCATGCCGGAGTCGATAAGCTCGAACTCCTCCGGCTTGGCTTCGATGCCGGTTTCCTCCTGCAGCTCCCGGACAATGGCCTGCAGACTGGTTTCGCCGGCCCGGACAGCACCGCCGGAATTCTCCCAGGTGCCGGGGAAGGATTTTTCCGGAGCCCGCTTGGTCAGCAGCACATTGCCTTGGCCGTCATAGACCCACACACAGGCCACCAGGCCAAACTCTCCCCGGTGCCAGGGCGTGCCCCGCAAATGCCTGCGGCCTGTGCGCCGCCGGTTACGATCGTATATATCATTGTATTCCAATGGCGCCCCACCTCTAAGCATAGTTATGAATGTATTATAGCATAACGGGTCTGCAAAGTAAAGAAAACCCTCGGTGTCAAGGTGTACAAGATTTGCTTGGAAAATTTGGTCGAAACGCAGAAAAAATTCGTCGGATTATGTATTGACAAACAGCCGTTTCTGTGGCAATATATTGTGGGATTCAAAGCGGGGCCACACAAGATGTAGTGATTCGCTTAATACATAGGAAAGTTGGGTTTTCACCATGATTCAGAGCATTATCAAGCGCGACGGCCGTGTTGTGCTTTATGATCAGAACAAGATCGCCGCTGCAATTTTGCGGGCTTTGGAGGCATCCAAGGAAGGCGACGCAGCCGATGCTGTCCGGGTTGCCAATGATGTGCAGGGGGAGCTGGAAAGCCGGTTTGCCACCGATTCTCCCAATATTGAGGTCATTCAGGATACCGTAGAGCGGCAGCTGATGAACCACGGCTTCAACAATGCAGCCAAGGCCTACATCCTGTACCGTGCCAACCGCACCCGTGCCCGCGAGGGCAACACCGCACTGATGAAGACCATCGACGAGATCACCAAGATCGATGCCCGTATCAGTGATATCAAGCGTGACAACGCCAATATTGACGGCAACACCGCCATGGGCACCATGCTGCAGATCGGTGCCGCCGGTGCAAAATCCTATAACGAAATGTATCTGCTGCGCCCGGAGCATGCCAAGGCATACCGGGAGGGCGACATTCATATCCACGACTTTGATTTCTATTCTCTGACCACCACCTGCTGCCAGATCGACATTATCAAGCTGTTCGAGGGCGGCTTCTCCACCGGTCACGGCTACCTGCGTGAGCCCAACTCCATTGCCAGCTATGCGGCTTTGGCAGCCATTGCCATCCAGTCCAACCAGAACGACCAGCACGGCGGTCAGTCCATCCCCAACTTCGATTACGGCATGGCTCTGGGCGTTGCCAAGACCTACCGCAAGGCCTTTATCCGCCGCATGAAGGAAGCCATCGAGGATGTGCTGGAGCTGGACGACCAGATGGACGAGATCAAGGCTCTGGTGAAGACTGCCGAGGAAGAAACCGGCGAAAAGGCTCGCCTGGAAACCTCCGAAGCCTTTGACGAGCATGTGGCCAATATGCTGGTTGGCAAGTACCCCTTGCTGAATCTGAGCCAGACCCGCCGCATCGTAGCCACCACCAAGAAGCGTGCCTGGCAGAAGGCCGACCGGGACACCAAGCAGGCCATGGAGGGCTTTGTCCACAATCTGAACACCATGCACTCCCGTGCAGGCGCTCAGACCCCCTTCTCCTCCATCAACTACGGTACGGATACCAGCCCCGAGGGCCGTATGGTCATCCGCAATATCCTGGGTGCTTTGGAGGCCGGTTTGGGTCACGGCGAGACCTGTATTTTCCCCATCCACATCTTCAAGGTCAAGGAAGGCGTCAACTATAACGAGACCGATCCCAACTACGATCTGTTCCGTTACAGCTGCAAGGTCAGCGCCAAGCGCCTGTTCCCCAACTACACCTTCCTGGATTCTCCCTTCAACCTGCAGTATTATGTGCCCGGCCATCCGGAGACTGAGGTAGCCACCATGGGCTGCCGTACCCGTGTCATGGGCAATGTGTACGATCCCAGCCGTGAGATCTCCTATTCCCGCGGCAACCTGTCCTTCACCTCCAACAACCTGCCCCGCCTGGCATTGGAGAGCAAGGGCGATGAGAAGCTGTTCTACGAAAAGCTGCAGCATATGCTGGAGCTGGTGGCACAGCAGCTGCTGGATCGCTTTGAGATCCAGGCCAGCAAGCATATTTACAACTACCCCTTCCTGATGGGCCAGGGCATTTGGCTGGATTCCGACCGCCTGGGTCTGCAGGACGAGGTTCGTGAGGTGCTGAAGCACGGCACTCTGTCCATTGGCTTCATCGGCCTGGCAGAGACCTTGACCAGCCTGTACGGCAAGCATCACGGCCAGGCAGAGGAGATTCAGAAGAAGGGTCTGGAGATCATTGGCTTCATGCGCAAGTTCTGCGATGCCAAGTCCCAGGAGCTGAAGATGAACTTCTCTCTGCTGGCAACTCCCGCCGAGGGTCTGTCCGGCCGCTTCATCCGTATGGATCAGAAGCGCTACGGTAAGATCGAGGGCATTACCGACCGTGAGTACTATACCAACTCCTTCCACATCCCTGTGTGGTACGGCATTTCCGTGTACGATAAGATCCGTCTGGAAGCTCCCTACCATGCCCTGTGTAACGCCGGTCACATCAGCTATGTGGAGCTGGACGGCGATACCGCCCACAATGTGGAAGCCTTTGAGTCTGTTGTCCGCTGCATGCACGATCATGGCATCGGCTACGGCTCTATCAACCACCCTGTGGATCGTGACCCCATCTGCGGCTATGTGGGCATCATCGGTGATGTGTGTCCCCGCTGCGGCCGCCGTGAGGGCGAAATGATCCCCAAGGAGCGTATGGAAGAAATGAAGAAAATGTACCCTGAAATGCCTGCATTCCAGGGCATCGAGTAAGGAGGACGCACTATGACGATCAAGACCAACTCTGAAAAGCTGGGCGAGGGCGTAGGCTTCGAGCGCATCCGCCGCATCACCGGTTACCTGGTGGGCACCATGGATAAGTGGAACGACGCCAAGCGTGCCGAAGAGCGTGACCGTGTGAAGCACGGCATGAAGCAGGATGCTTAATTTATCCGACATTATTACAGACAGCATTGTGGACGGCCCCGGTATCCGGGCAACGGTATTTTCCCAGGGCTGCCCTCACCATTGCCCCGGCTGCCACAATCCCCATACCTGGGAATTTGGCTGCGGCCACGATATAGAGCCGGAGGCGGTGCTGTCTATGATCCGGGCCAACCCCCTTTGCCGGGGCGTGACCTTTTCCGGCGGCGAGCCCTTTGCCCAGGCAGGGGAGTTTGCCAAGCTTGCCAGGCTTTTAAAGGCTGCGGGCTTTGAGGTGGCGTCCTACACAGGCTACACCTTTGAGCAGCTTTTGTCCGGCACACATGAGCAGAGGGAACTGCTGCAGCATATTGATGTGCTGATCGACGGGCCCTTTGTGCAGGCGGAAAAAAGCCTGGAAATTGCCTTTCGGGGCAGCCGTAACCAGCGGATCTTGAATGTTCCCCAAAGCCTTGCCCAAGGCCGGGCAGTTTTGGCAACCTCTCCTCGCTGGAACGGAGAATATTGATTCATTTGAGGCTGTTGCAGTTTTGCAACAGCCTCATTTTGCTTCCTATAAATTCCTATTTATCGCTCTGTTATTTCGATGCGTTGTAGGGACCGGCCTCCCGGACGGTCCGTTACCGCAGAGGGTGCACGATAAATTCCTATTTATCGCTCCGTTATTTCGATGCGTTGTAGGGACCGGCCTCCCGGACGGTCCGTTACCGCAGTGCGTAATTTCGGACCGTCGAGGACGCCGGTCCCTACAAGGGTGTACGATAAATTGAGATGTGCAAATAGTGAAGAGAAATGGGATAATCGCCGGGATTGCGCGATGGACTAAATTATGATAAGATAAAAATTCAAGAAGTAGATTGTAAATGGGGAGGGAGCGTATGGAGCGGTTTTTGCGTCTGGCCGGGGACAATCGTGCCGGTGGCAGCTATTACCTGCAGGATCTGAAAGAGGATATTCTCTACGGCCATTTCCGTCATAAGGAAATCAGCATGACCGTTGCCCGAAAGACCGGAATGGTCACCGGCTTTTCTGATGGCATGGCCAAGAAAATGTGTACAAGCTGCCTGATTAGCCAGGAAGCCCTGGCAGCCTATGAACGAGAAGCCGTAAAGACACTTTCTCCCACCACCCCCTTTGACGGCCTGGGCATTGAGGCTGTTTACAGCCATATCTGCAGCCTGCGCAAGGCGATGCTGGGCGTGGAAGCCCTGGAAGCCCACCGGGAAAACACTTTCCGGGAAAATGCGCAATTCATTGCCGGGGATGTGGATCAGACCGGGAAGAAAGCACAGCTTTTGCAAAGTGCCAAGGCGGTGTTGATTAGCCTGTGTGACCCCTCTTTGGCGCAGCTGGCGAAGAAGGATCTGCAAGCGGCACAGGGGCAAGTGTTCATGCTTTGCAGCATGGAAAAGGGCAATATTCTGCCCACACAGGATACCCTGGAAGCCTGGCTGGGGGATGCATTGGTGCAATACCTGCCGGTGGATGAAAAGGGCAATGTGGCATACCGTGAAGATTTGCAGCAGGCCATTGATGAGCAGACAGCACTCTTGCTGTTTTACGGTGAGGAGGGTCTGCTCCATTGCAGAAGCTTGCTGACCGATAGCGTGGTCAGCGCCAAGCCCACAGGCTTTTTTGCAAATGCGGTCACCGGCCAGCTGGGTCAGCCCCAGGCCTGTGTGGTCTATGTGCCCAAGGGACTGGATATTACCCGGTATGTGGGTCTGACAGACCGCACCAAGCTGTCCTACCGGGTGCTGGCAAGCCTGTGGAAAGCCTATGGAGACAGCATTTACGCTCTGACCGCAGAGCAGCTGTATGAAACCTACCCCCAATATTTTCTGAATATTTACGAAACCGGTACCCATTGCCCGGAGGCCGCACAGGATTATCCCATCCGGCTGCAGGGCTGCCCCATGGCGGACTTTGACCGGGAGCGGGACCGTGCCATCAAGGAATATCTGGACGGTTTTGAAGATATTACTTATTACGCCACTTATTTTGACGAAAATCTGAACCGACAGCCCATTTGCTATGACGCTACCCAAAAGCAGGAGGGCATTTTGGTTCACGCTGTGCGTGTAAAGAAGGCGGAAAAAGCCCGTGTGGTGTCCTGTGAAAAGACCTCCCTGCGGCAGAAATTTGCCGTAGAGGGCAGGGCAGATGTGGCGGTGCTGTCCAACTTCCTGTTCTTTATGACCCCCCGCCTGGGTAGGCTTTATAACACCCTCCGGGAAGACCGTCCCATGGAACAGGCGGATGCGGCCGCAGGCCATTTGGATTACATGCTCTGCCATGAAAACGGCAAGCGTATAGAAACCTTCCCGCTGTTTCGCAAAAGCTGCATTGCCATGAAGGAGGACGGCTCGTTCCTGTTCTTCAATTTCCGCTTGGGCGGCGGCAGCGTGCGGCTGGGGGCTGAGACCCTGCGCTGGGAAGCGGAGCAGGTGGACACGGAAACCGAAGATATTCGGGTCTACACCCCCTACTACTCGGTACCCGATGGGGATGCAGATCGGAACACCTACCGCAAATTTGTAGGTGCGGGCAGAGTGAATTTTGTGATCTTACGTGATAAGCTGTGCAGCGTGCGCCGGGGCGATGTGATTCTGCCCAGTGTGGGCGTGGTGATCTCCCTGGAGGAAGCCAAAGGCCAGGCACTCATTGACAGCCTGGGCTTGAAAGCGCTGGAGGATGGCTATTTCGATGTGACTGGCTTGGAGATCTCCGTAAAGCTGGATGCCCCCGCCCAGGTGGATGAAAAAACCTGGGAAACGGTGAAATGGGCATACGGCGGCGGCCTGTCACTGATTTTGGATGGGCGCGGACTGTGCGACGGCGATCATATGGACACCTGGTTCCGGGAAGACGGCTGGATGTCGCCCCTAAGCCGGCAGACCCAGGAATCGGCACTGCATACGCTTGTTAAGCACCCCCGGACAGCCCTGGGCGTTACCCAAAACGGCGACACGGTGCTTTTGGTATACTCCGGCAGAACATGGCGTTCAACCGGCGCGGATTACCGGGAAATGATCGAGATCGCCAGACAGCTTTTCCCGGATATTCGCAGCCTGATGAATATGGACGGCGGCGGCTCCGCTGTCTTGGGTATGGTGCTGGACGGCAGCTTCATGGAGCTGAGCTGTCCTTCCACATCCGCAGACAGCACAGTAGGTATGGTACGCCCGGTAAATACAGTACTGTATATGCCGGTAGGACAAAGGAGGAAATAATATGATCAAATTTGGTACCGGTGGCTGGAGTGCCATCCTCGGCGAGGACTTTACCAAGGCCAATATTCAGATTTTTGCCAAGGCAATGGCAGATAAGATGCTGGCCGAAAACGCAGCGGATAAGGGCATTGTCATTGGCTATGACCGCCGCTTTCTGTCCAAGGAAACCGTAAAGTGGAGCTGCGAGGTGCTGGCGGCCAATGGGATCCGCTGCCTGTTCGTCAACCGCTCTGTGCCCACCCCGCTGGTCATGAATTATGTGATGAAGTACGACCTGCCCTATGGCATGATGGTCACTGCCAGCCATAACCCCTCTTTGTATAACGGCATCAAGGTCTTCACCGCCGGCGGCAGAGACGCGGACGAGGTGCAGACCGCGGATATCGAGCGCTACATTGCCGCTGTAGACCCGGAAAAGATTGAGCGCATGGATTATGACCAGGCAGTGAAAACAGGCTGGGTTCAGGAATTCTATCCCATGAACGAGTACATTGACGACATCATGTCCAAGATCGACATGGAGGCCATTCGCAACGCCGGTCTGCGGATCGTCTACGACCCCATGTACGGCGTGGGACAGGCGGCACTGAGTACCATTCTCATTACCGGCCGCTGCGATCTGAAGATCATCAACCAGGAGCATGACACCCTGTTCGGCGGCAGAATGCCCGCACCTTCCGCAGAGCTGCTGCAGATGCTGCGCAGCCATGTGGTGGACAGAGGCTATGACATGGGTCTTGCCACCGACGGCGACGCAGACCGCCTGGGCGTCATTGACGACAAGGGCAATTACCTGCACCCCAACGATATTCTGGTGCTGCTGTACTACTACCTGGTCAAGTATAAGGGCTGGAAGGGCCCCGTGGTGCGCAATCTGGCAACCACCCACCGACTGGATGCCATCGCCAGGGACTTTGGGGAAACCTGCTACGAGGTGCCCGTGGGCTTTAAGCACATTTCCGCAAAGATGGCCGAAAGCGGCGCTATTTTGGGCGGCGAATCCTCCGGCGGTCTGACGGTTACCGGTCATATCCGGGGCAAGGACGGTATGTACGCCGCATCCTTGCTGGTGGAAATGGTGGCTGTCACCGGCAAGAAGCTGTCCGAGCTGATGGAGATCATCCGCAAAGAATACGGCAGCTGCTACATGGAGGAATGTGCCTTTACCTTCTCTCAGCAGGTGAAGGAGCAGCTGCAAAAGCGGCTGTTTACGGATATGGAGATCCCGGATGTGGGCGATGTGGAGATCGACCATGTGTCCTACCTGGACGGTCTGAAGATCTTCTTCAAAAACGGCGGCTGGGTCATTGTCCGCTTCTCCGGCACAGAGCCATTGCTTCGTGTGTTCTGCGAAATGCCCACCAGAAAGCAGGCCATCTCCGTCTGCGACAAGATCAAGGACTTCTACGGAATTTAACCGTCTACAGGGAACGCTTCAAGGCGTTCCCTGTATTTTGCTGCAAGGGGGCTATGTATGCGGTAGGGGAGAGGTGTTCCATTTTCGTATGAGCGCACGCCAGTCACGGATGGGATTGCCCTGTTCATCCAGCCAATTCCGGGCATTATAATGGCTCCAAAAATACACAGAATCCACATTTTTCAGATTATTGTCAGTGCAATAATTAAAAATATCCCAAAGCTTTGGATATGTATTTTCATCATAGGTTTTCTCATCCTCCGCCGGCTGGCTGCTTTGCCCGCCGGTGCTTTGATCTGTACTATTATGATCTATTCTATTATTTTCTTTTCTATTCTTTTCTTCTCTATTCTCTTCTTCTCTATTCTCTTCTATTCTATTCTGGGTTGCCACTTGGTTGGCATTTGGTTGGCAAGTGGTTGTCATTTGGTTGTCAGATGGTTGGCAGTTGGTTTCCGTCAATACATACCGGTCATTTTCCAGGTGCAGAAGATTGCGCTCTGCCTGGTATATGGTTGCCATGCTGCGATCCTTGCGGATGGTGTTGTTGATGTACCAGTCCGTGATCACCAGCACCCCGGAGGGGAAGCGGATAATAAACCCAGCCTGCTCCAAAAGCTCCAGACCCTCCGGGCAGTTGTATAGCTTGGCCATGCGCCGTCCGCCGGATACGAAGCCCTCGTCGTCTGCATGGACGCTCATATAGATGTATAGCATTTGTACATTCGCCGGCAGATCCGAAAATCGATCCGAATCCATCAGCTCTACCGTAAACATTCTCCGTCTTGCCATTTGTATCTCCTTTGTGGTGTAAATTCCTTTTTATCGCACACCCTTTGTAGGGACCGGCCTCCCGGACGGTCCGCAATCACGCACTGCGGTAACGGACCGTCGAGGACGCCGGTCCCTACAACGCATCGAAATGTCAAAGCGATAAATTGAAATTTGTATTTCTTCACCACTATTATATCACATAATTTCCGAAAATGTGTTCGAAATTGTCTCACCCTGCAAAAACCTTGTAAATGTTAAAAAGAAAAAGCCCGGAAACCCTTATGTACCAAGGGTTTCCAGACTTTCAAAAGTGTCATTTTAACAAACTTAACATGCATTTTAACACGCATTTTTGACCCAAAACAGTCAATTCGTATCATGAAGCGCAGGGCGACAGCGGGACGGGTTTCTCATCCCCTAGGCTGAGAGGACTCGAACCCAAATAGGTTTTCAGACGCTTGCATTTCCCAATACATCAGAAAATCCCTTGATAAT
>JAZNHQ010000080.1:0-2463 GCA_045577035.1 Faecousia sp.
AGCCCTCGTCCAGATAGGCATTGACCCGGCGGTCCCATACCCAGCGCTGACCGGCTTCGGAACGGTAGATCTCCGTGATCGAGCTGGGGTTGCCGGCAGCGCGACAATCGGCCACCATCTGCGCCAGGGCATCATAGGCGCTCTCATGGACCAAGCGCCCCTCAAAATCCACCATTTCCTCTTCCATATGAGCCGGAGAGGGATACTTATAATTGACCAGAGGCATGTAAATGCCCTGGGAAGAGAAAAATTGGTCTGTGCCGTCTACAGTGACCTGACCGATGGCCATCACACCGTTTTCCTTGAAATAGTAGAGCTGTCCTTCCAGCTCCTGCCAACCCAGGGCCATACCCTGCTCTTGCGAGAAATAGAACCGGTGATCGCCGATATCTGTCCAGCCGGCAGCCATGGCGCCGTCTTCATAGAGATAGCAGCGCTTGCCGTCCAGCTCCTGCCAGCCGGTGCGCAGAGCGCCCTGCGGGTCAAAATAAAGGGTCTTGCCGTCCAGCTGGGTTTTACCCACAGCCATGGCGCCGGTTTGTGGGTCCATGTAGTAGCGCCGGCCCTCAATTTCCTGCCAGCCGGTACGAAGGATCCCATCGTTTCCCAAATATACCGTTCCCTGATCCGTCTTCTGCCAGCCGGTCAGCAGGGCGCCGGAGCTGTCGGCCAGATAACGGTTGCCGTCTACGGTGAAGGGACCGGAGCAGAGGCTGCCGTTATCATCCAGATAATACCGCTTGCCCTGTACGGTCTGCCAGCCGGTCAGCAGACGGCCGTTGTGGTCGAATAAAAGGCGCTGCCCATCGACCATTTGCCAGCCCGCATAAGGGATGCCGCTGGCGCCCAGGTAATGGAGGTTTCCGTCGATCTGCTGCCAACCTGTGGCCAGCACGCCATCGGCCCGGAAATAATATCGGTTTCCGTCGATTTCCTGCCAGAGCGTGACGGGTTTGCCTTCTTCGTTGTGATACTGCAGGCCCTGGTCGGTGGTTACCCAACCGCTCCGATCCAGCAGGTCATTGCTGAATTCGAGCCGCATGACCCAATACAGGCCCACTGCCAAAACGGCCACCAGCAGCAGGATCAAAATGATCCACAAAAGCGCGTTACTGCGCCTGCGTGCAGCCATGGGCATCCCTCCTGACACAAGAAATTTGTTATATTATAGCATATAGGCAGAGAAGTTGCAAGCAACCTGGGAATAGGTGATTTTATCACGGAAGACTTTTCGCCCTCGCGGTATACTATGTACAGAAAGAAAAAAACAAGAAAGGCGGTATCAATTATGAGACTTGAAAACAAATCTGTGGTAGTGACCGGCGCTTCCTCCGGTATGGGTAAAGCCATCGTGGAGCGCTTCGTGCAGGAAGGCGCCAATGTGGTGGCAGTAGCCCGCAGACTGGAGCGTCTGGAGGCGCTGGCAGCAGCGTTGGCAGATGCTCCCGGCAAGGTGATCCCCTTTGCGGGCGATGTTTCCAAGGAGGAAAACCTGGTGGCAGCCATTGACCTGGCTGTGGAAAAATTCGGCAAACTGGATATTCTGGTAAACAATGCCGGTATCATGGACGACATGAGCCCCATCGGCGATGTGAAAAATGAGAAGATCGAGCAGGTCTTCGCCGTCAATGTGTACGGCCCAATCTACTCCATGCGCAAGGCGGTAGAGGTGTTCCTGAAGCAGGGAGGCGGCGGCAATATCATTAATGTGGCCTCGCTGGGCGCTTTCAGAAGCTGCGCCGGCGCGGTGTACACCGCCAGCAAGGCAGCGGTGGTAAGCCTGAGCAAGAATACAGCCTATATGTATATGCCCCAGGGCATCCGCTGCAATGTGATCGCCCCCGGCGGCATTCAGACGGAGATCGCCACCTCCATGGGCATGCCCAATATGGCAGGCTACGGCCGCGTGAAGAATGTGCTGGCAACGGCGCCGGCTCCCGGCAGTGCGGAGCAGATCGCCAACGCGGCGCTGTTCCTGGCAAGCGAGGAATCCAGCTATGTGAACGGCGATGTTCTCATCGTCGACGGCGGCTGGAACGCCGGCTGACAAGCAAAAAAAGAAGTCCCCCGGTTTCCCGGGGGACTTGTTTCTTGCTTATTCCCACTCGTTGCAGGGACTTGCATCTTAAACAATTTTGTTTAAAAGATATTGCACCTGCTACTCTGATTATTTTGATTACCCACATTATTGTAGCTGTACGATGAATGCTTATCAAAATCTTATCAGCGGTGATAAATCACCATTGGGAGTACAAGGTAATTGTTTCGGATGGTTTGGCTGTATTATAGCATACAGTCCCCAAATATTCAACCTAAAGATACCATTGAGAACCTTGCTGGAAATTAAATACTGACGGTACACAGTTAGTACAATAACAATTCGAATATCATATCGAATACATTTTTCATGCTGCCAAAGAAACTCACATTCCGGCCATCAGTAATAGTCAGCATCAAATCCTC
>JAZNHQ010000081.1:0-4482 GCA_045577035.1 Faecousia sp.
TTGTTGTCAGTTAAATTTAAAAGTTACCCGTTTTATCGTGGTCAGGTGCCACGACCCGCTATTCCAGCCTCACTACCCCCGTCGAAACCAGTACGGCCCCATATAGAGTAATCAGTTGGATGAATAGGTGGGATGCATTACATCCCACCATCTATTTGTTAGAATCTGCCGTAGGGATCAGGGAGCTTGTTGGGCTCGGGGTAGGTTTCACCATGGGTGTCCACAGTGATGGATGCAATCTTCTGCTCGGTTACAGGGCGATCCTGCATGCCGGTTTTGGTAGCGGTAATGGCATCAACCACATCCAAACCGGAGGTGACTTTACCAAAGGCAGCATACTGGCCATCCAGATGCTTGGCATCCTGGTGCATGATAAAGAACTGGGAGCCGGCAGAATTGGGGCTTTGAGAGCGAGCCATGCTCAGAACACCGCGCTTATGACGCAAGTCGTTTTTAATGCCATTGAAGAAAAATTCGCCCTTAATGCAGTAGCCGGGGCCGCCCATGCCGGTGCCGTCGGGACAACCGCCCTGAATCATAAAGCCAGGGATGACACGGTGGAAGATCAGGCCGTCATAGTAGTTATGATTAGCTAGATCAATGAAGTTATACACGCTCTGAGGTGCGATTTCGGGGTACAGCTCACCTTCAATAACGCCACCATTTTCCATTGTGATCTTAAAAGTAGGATTCATCTTAATATCTCTCCTTCATTGCACGGTCGATCTGACGCTTTGCATCACGCTCGGCCGCAGATTGTCTTTTGTCATACAGCTTTTTGCCCTTGCACAGACCAAGATTGACCTTGACCAGACTGCCTTTAAAATAGACAGAAAGGGGAATAAGGGAGTACCCGTCTTGCTTAACCTTGCCCAGCAATCGCATGATTTCTCTTTTGTGCATCAGCAATCTGCGTGGACGGCGGGGATCTCTGTTAAAAATATTACCATGGTCATAGGGAGAAATGTGCATTTGGTTAACAAGCAGCTGGCCGTCCTTGATACCACACCAGGCATCCTTCAGATTTAATGTTCCTTGACGGATGGATTTGACTTCTGTGCCGCACAGCTCGATACCGGCTTCCATTTCTTCTTCTACGAAATACTCATGGTATGCTTCCCGGTTTCGGGCCATGACTTTAATGCTTTGCTTTTCCAAATGCTCACCTCCTTGATCGCCATTGTATTATACCATGATTGTCAAGTCATTCAAACAAAAAATCCTTGAAATGTTTTATAGAATAAAAGCGATAATCGCAGAGATTTTCCATTTCTTTGCAGATGGATGGAAATTCCTTTCGACTCCACCCAGCAAAGGCAATGGGGCAATTTGCGGCTCTGGCCATGGATACGGATGCCTTCAGATCATCCACAACCAAAATCTCGTCGGCCGAGAAGCCATAGTTCTTTTTTATTTGCTCTAAAGCATAGGGGTTTGGCTTTCGCTTATCTTCCGGGAGATCCCAACCAAAGATCATGTCCGGCTCAAAGTGAAAATGAGCGCGATAATCACGTAAAATGCTTTCTTCAGTAGACATGGATACTACGCATATTTTGCCACCGGCTTTTTTGTAGGCAGTCAGCAGGTCAGCCATCCCGGGAAAAGCGTCGGGAACATGCTCTTGTGCATATTTCTTCCAAAAAAGATATTCTTCATGTAATTCTTCTTCTGTAAAGCCGAATCGGGACTTACACATATCGGTAAAAGGCATTCGATTGCAACCATCCACATATTCGGCAAGAGAAATACTCATACTTGGATGATGCTGCTCCAGAAATCGGCAGAAACAGGGATAATTTATAGTGGCCTCACTTTGAACTACGGTGTCGTCGTGGTCTAGTGCCAGACAGGGAAATCTAAGCATGGTTTATTGCTCCTCTAATGTAATGGTTTCTGTTTCCGGATTGATCGTGATCCGGTAACTACCAGCGCCCAAAACAATGTTTGTATATTCATCGGTGCGGCAACTGACAGGGGATTCGCTGGTCACACATTCGCTGCCGTACCATCTGTCCAACATTGAATTATAAATCTTCAAACGAAATTCGCTGCTTCTTGTTACTGTATAAGTCCAAAAATCATTTTCTTTGCAAAGAATATGGTCGTTGGTCATATTCCAGTCGGTATAATCGGCACGAATATACCACTCCACAATAGATGTTGGTGGTGTTGCCGACGCATTTTTATCAGTTTTTTCTAAATAATAGGCAAGTGTATATAACTTTGCGTCCAGATATTCGCGGATGGCAATGTTCTCATACGAGGAAAATGCTGAAGTACGCTCTAAATCAAAAGATAGCTGCAAACCTTGCGTGTTGTCGAACTCCTTGCCAGGGTTGGTCAAATCTTCGTAATTGGCTTGAGCAATCTGATAGATGGAAGCAAAGTTTTTAAAGGTAAACCAGTTTCCATTGGCAATGTCGGACAGAATCTGCGCATATTCTTTGACATAGTAGCCGCCAGACACAACAGAGTACAACATTAATGGACTTCGTTGCTGTTCACCGGTTGCAACTAGTGTCTTTCCAAAAGGATCATCTTCTGTCACACCGTTTCCGGTTGGATTCCAATGGGCTGTAATACCTAAACAACGATCAAAATCGTATGGAATGATAACAGCTTTATTGTTATCTGCGCGGAAATAGATATAGCTGTTGTTATAATTATTGCGCAAATCATCGGGATTTCCAAGCAGATAGGAAACAGCGCAGTAAGGAAGGAATGTGTTCAAATCAACCAATTCTTCAAAGCGTTCTTTCATGACATTGTCTTGACTTAGTTCGCGGATAAAGCTGTTTAACGATTCGTGAGAGGAGGTCTTCTTATTTGTTTTCAGATCAAAGGCATAGAATTCACCTTCGCCTTCGTTTTCTATGCCTATAGATGCTGGCATGGTGAAACTGCCATTGCTTCTACCGGCCCAACCGATTTTGTATAGATCTCCGCCCAGTGCTTCCTTTGGAAGATTCTTCTCCAGGAATATAGTGTCGATGGGTTCGTTGATCGTGTATACACCCATGTGGATTTCCGCCCAGTCGAAAGAAGCTAAATTGGTATGGGGGGCTGGTACGCCGTATTCCCGATAGGTAGCATAGGCAAAGTGTTCCTTTAGGTAAGTACTGTCATCACAGCGATTCCATCGAAGATCCAGCTTTTCCAAAGTGGCGAAAGTTCGGTTTTTTCGTGTTTTTCGCATGGTGTCGTCCCATTCTTTTGTATCTGCGCCATATTCGTCCGGATCGTCAAATGTTTCCTGAAAGCTTACCTTTAAGTGAATGAGATTATATATGCCTTCTTCTTGACTATAGAAGGCCGTTCGAGAGGTATTTCCTTTCATCCGTACGCCTACTTCACAAATGGTGTAGCTATAGCTTGTACCGTCGGGGACGGTGATGGTGATGTGCAGATCACCCATCCTGTATATAGGGGATTTTCCACCGTTTTTATCGAAACGGTCATAGTCCTGCTGCATTTTATTTAGTTCTTCCTGGGTCATATCCAGTTTTAAGCTGATTTGGTTGTGAATATCAAAAAGCATGTCGAAAAGTGTTTCCTCATCGAGCCGCGGGTCATAGATATCTCCGGGAGTACCGTGGTTATTTACCTCGGTTTCTGATTCTTCCATATGGCAGCCTGTCAGACTGAATATTAGACCGAAAGTAAGTAACCATGCAATTATCCGTTTCATTTCCTTGCCTCCAGTTATTTTTTAGATTATTATATCAAATAGGTCGGTCAGTGACAACTATGAACTTTTGTTATGAAATAACAGCATTTTGTTGTAGAAAAATGAATGACAGTATCGTATAATGGTTCTAGTGCTATAAGGAGGGAATGTTATGGCTATTGTTACATTTTACCGCGGCGATCCTAATGCTCCGAAAACAACCCAAGGTGCGCACCTGGGTGCCAATGCAATTATTACCTGTAACGGAAAGCTTTTGCTGGAAAAACGCAGGGATTGTGATATCTGGGGCCTTGTTGGAGGGGGCGTTAAGAAAACTGAAACGCCACTAGAGGCAATTACCCGGGAAATAAAAGAGGAACTGGGTATTCGTGTTAAACCTGATGCCTTGCAAAAGCTTGCGGTATATGGAGAGCCTGGAAGAATTGCTGCTTACCAAGATGGCAGTATCTGGCGTATGGTCATTGTAATTTTTAAACTGGAACTGGAGACGAAGCCAGATATGATCATCAGCGAAGAATCCAACGATTTGAGATTCTTCTCCAAAGAGGAATTAAAAGATATTGAAATTGTGGTAACCCACAGTGATGTGGTAGACGATTGGTTCGTGAACATATCGTAAAAAATATACAAAAATTCAAAAAATACTTGTATAAATGAATATTCTGTGTTATGATTTCTTTCGACGGTGCAGTATCCTAGTCGAGATATCCCTTTGCCAGGTAGGGCCTAAAAATCCTATGAAGGGCACATCGATGAAGTCCCTGGTGTCTGCTTTTTACGCCCAGTTTAGGGTG
>JAZNHQ010000082.1:0-11918 GCA_045577035.1 Faecousia sp.
GCCAAGAAGCTGCTGGAGCTGTGCGGCTACACCAAGGAAGACATTGCCGCCGGCAAGCTGTCCGAACTGACGGAAAAGATCGAAAAGCTGGGCAAGGAAGCTGCTGCGGGAAACTGCGGCGTGGGCGGGCCTACTTTGGAGGATGTGGCCAAGGAGCTGATGAAGCCCGGCCGTGACCCCCGTGACGACCTGCCTGCACCTATCCTGCGTACGGATGTACTGGAAATGAAGGACTTAAAGCCCGGCATGGTTCTGTCCGGTACGGTGCGGAATGTGATCGACTTCGGCGTTTTTGTGGATATCGGCGTTCACCAGGACGGCCTGGTGCATATTTCCCAGGTATGCAACCGCAAGGTGCGCCATCCCTCCGAGATCGTGCAGGTTGGCGATATCGTGAAGGTCAGCGTGCTGGAGGTAGACGAGAAGCGTAAGCGCATCAGCCTGACTATGAAAAATATACCGAAGGATGCCTGATTGATACTTTACAATCCTGCATTATATGATACAATTACAATGTTAGAAATTTAAAAAAAGGAGTTATTGTTATGTCCAGATATATTCCTACCTATTGGTATCCTGATCGTATGCCCGTGGACATTTCCTGGGCTTTTGAAAGCGAAAAGCCTGCCGGTAAACATGGTTTCTGTCAGGTGAACGGTGATAAGTTCTGTTTTGAGGACGGCACACCGGCCAAGTTCTGGGGCGTTATTTTTAACGGCGCCTGCTGCTTCCCGGATCATGCTTACGCTGAGGGCGTTGCCCGCAGACTGGCACAGGCAGGCTGTAACATCGTTCGTTTCCATCAGATGGATGCCGAGTGGGCAACTCCCAACATCTTCCGTCTGACCGCCGGTAAACGCCTGAAGGATACCCGCCATTTTGATCCTGAGTGCATGGAGCGTCATGACTACCTGATCAAGTGCCTGAAGGAGAAGGGTATCTACATTGCCACCGATATCACCACCTACCGTAAGTTTAAGTCCGGTGATGGCGTTCGGGATGCCGAGCTGCTGTCTGACAATATGAAGGGTGTAGCTCTGTACGCACCGGATATGATCGAACTTCAGAAGGAATACGCCTATAACTACTGGAACCATGTAAACCAGTACACCGGCGTTGCTTATAAGGACGATCCCACATTCGTACTGCTGGACATCACCAACGAAAACGACCTGTTTTCCGATTATAGCGCCAGTAAGCTTTATAGTCAGCGCAGCGAATACTATGATAACATGTTCCGGGATATGTTTGCCGCCTGGTTGAAGGAAAATGACCTGGAATACGATGCCTATAACTGCCCGATTTTGAATAAAGACAAGGAAATGATCGACTTCCGTATTTACCTGTCGAAGAAGTACTACGAGGGCATGTATGATTATGTCCGCAATGTAATCGGCTTGAAGATCCCCATCTGCGGCACCAACTGGGCACATACCGCGGCCCTGGTCAAGAGCCAGGAAAAGATGGACTTCCAGGACGGCCACCACTACTACTACGATTGGAAGTGGGGCGAGTATGAGAAGGTTACCTTCAACCGTTCTCTGACTGAGTTGCCCATCAGCCGTCTGGCATCCTGCGCAGCTACCCGTATTCACGGACAGCCCATGATCATGACTGAGTGGGATATGCCTTGGCCTAACTCCTACCGCGCAGAGGCTCCCATTTGGTTCCCCGCAGTGGCCTGCTTCAATGGTTTCTCCGCAATGATGATCCACACCTATGCCTATGGCACAAACCTGAGCCACCTTGATCTGCTGGGCAAGGAAGCCACTTCCTCCACCATCGGCTCTGTGCCTTACCGTGAGGGTATTTTTACCGCATGGAACGATCCTTCCAAATTCGGTTTGTTCTATCACGGTGCCTTTATGATGCGCCGTGGTGACATCCAGGGTGCAAAGAAGATCATCGGCGGCCGGATCACTGATTACACAAAGACCGTAAACACACTGCCTGCAACCGCTATGGAGACCCATCGTGTGGATGCTGTTCTGGATACTACCGATGTATCTGATCTGGAGGATGTGCGTCCCATCGAGGAGTCCTTCAAGCGTGAAAATCCCAAGATGATCGTATCTGACACCGGCGAGTTGTGGCGTGATATTTCCAAGCGCATTGGTGCAGTGGATACTGAAAACACCAAGGCTGTTTATGGCTTCCTGGGCAACGCCCTGGCAGGCAAGACTGCGGAAACCGGCATTGAACTCAACGGCATGCGCGTGAATTGTAACACTGACTTTGCTACCATTGCGCTTTCCAGCTTGACTGACGAATCCATCGAAAACTCCGATAATATGCTGATGACCACCGTAGGCCGCAGCCGCAGCCGTGGCGCTCAGTTCGACGGCGAAAAGCTGCTAGACTTCGGTACCGGCCCCATTGAGGTGGAGGTTATCGATGCTGAGATCGCCATTAAGACCAATGTTCCCGGACTGCGTGTGTGGTCCGTCAACTCCGACGGTTATTACATCGGTCAGATTCCTGTTGACCGCAGCGAGGAAGGCTGGATCAAGTTCCATGTTGGACCCAACTATCCCGGTATGTACTACCTGATCATGCAGGAGTAATTAATTCAATAACTCTTCCCCTTTGGGGAAGGTGGCAAAAAGCCGGCTCATTACGAGCCCGCTTTTTGACGGATGAGGTAACCCTTCCCCTCTGGGGAAGGTGGCACGAAGTGCCGGATGAGGTTTCTATTTCTTAAAATACAGCAGTGCGTAAGCGCATTTGTCGGGGAGCGTAATGGTATGTACATCACCGTTGCTCTCTACAGAAGAGGCTTCGGCATGGAAAGGTGTGTAGACCTCCGGGGCGCAATTGGCCTGGATCCGGATCACCGGCTCAACACCAATAGGCTCCACCTTATTGATGTAGTTGACGCGGCTTCTGTGGAAACGAATCTCGTCCAGATGATGGTCGATATCCGTGTCAAATTCGCTGGCCAGGAAATGGACGGTGATTCCGTTTTCATCCTCGTGCATGGAAATCAGATATCCCTGGGATTCCTGTACGCAAATGGGCAGGGGACGGCAGTACTTTTTGCACAGTTCCAAGACGGAGTCGGCAATGTCGCTGAATCGCTGAGGATTGTAGTATAGACCGCCGTCTTGCGTCCACTGATCGGGATCGGGGCATTTAGGCTGGGGATTGCTGAGCCATTGGGCAGGTTTATGCCAAACGCCGTCCCGGATAGTGCTGAAGAATCCTACAGGGTCAACCTGTGCCTGGTTGGACAGCTTCCAGCTGTTTTTGCACTGGGGCAGGGGGCTGGGACCGGTGACGATAACCTTGCCGCCTGCTGCCAGGTATGTATCCAGGGCAGCTTTTTCCTCATCGGTCATGGCAAGAACGCTGCTGACCAAAATCACAGGATATTGCTCTGTGGTCTTGGGGAATTCAAAGACCGTATGAGCGCTGATACCGGCCTTAAACAAGGCTTGTATGGTTCTTTGGAAATCTCTGGTATAGCCGGTGGTCATGTAGCCAAAGCAGGTGTGGTTCCGGGTCTCGTAGGAGAAATATACACCCAGCTGACCGATCATATCGCCGGCAAACAGCTGCGGATGGTTCTTCTCAAAGCTGTAGGCTTTGCCAACCACATCGTATTCTTCCGGCAGAGTGTTCAAAATGGCGTCAGACAGACCCAGGCGGGGCTTCAGTGTGGAGAAATGGCAGTCTGCATCCAGAAAGCGGTTCACAGCCCAAATGATATTGGCGCTGGGCTCTGTAAAGCCGTAGCCGGTGCCGTAGCAGCGCACGCCCTTTTCTCTGGCCGCAGCCATGTGATGGGATGCATTGACTACCTTATGGGAAATGGACTGGTTTACGGTCACAGGATCGTGCTTGTAAGCAGGGGTATTGCCGCACAGCTCCAGATTCACATAGTTGCATCCGCCCAGAAATTTTCTGGCGTCGGAGGCAGAGCCTAAAGCACCGCCTGCGGCACTGGAGCCGCCGCAGCTCATAAGGGCAAAGTTTTCGGGCAGCACCTTGCGCAGATCAGCATGGAACTCCTTGGTGGCGTCAAAACGCAGATCCAGCCAATGCTTAAAGGCGGGATTGTCAAAATTGCCCCAGAAGGTCTGATCTTCAATGGGGGGCAGGTCAATGCCGCTGCGGCGTTTCAGCTCCGCACGGCAATGCTCACAGCCGCAGGCATTCAGATGCATATAGTACATGGCGTCGTCAGCCATCAGACCGTCAATGCCCGTATCCGCAACCAGCTGCTTTGCGTACTGCTGATAGGCTTCCTTAAAGTCGGGATTGCGGTGACAGAAGCCCTCACCGGCATACTGGGGGAAATACAGCACATCCCTGGTTTTTACATCGATCATACGCCAATCGTTCAGCCGCTTGCCCTTGTATTCCCAGGTGGCCGCAGCTTCCCGAGAGGGGCAGAAGGGCATGTGAGGGCCGCTGTGCAGCATCACATGGCGCATTTCTTCCCGGGTGTCATAGCGATGGATCAGATTTACGGAATGATGATCGTACAGCTGGATTCCACGCTGATGCAGCTCCTCCGCCACAGTGGCCAGATAGTCATGCAGCAGGGTAAAGAAAGGCATATAATCCCAACGGAAATGACAGCCGTATATTACCGCCGTGGAAATGTCTGCTTCCACATATCTATCCGCTTTGTATTTGATCCGATCCAGCGCATCCGGGCCAGGCCATTTCAGATCCTCCCAACGGATCCACCAGTTGGTAAGTCTTTTCTTATCCATAGACAAAGAACCCCTTTCTAGTTGCTGTTATTTTATCAAAATTTTTCTCTCATGTCTACCAATATGTCGGTTGGTTTCTTTTGAATTTTTATGGAGTTTTTTAGAATTCTTTCTTTCTAATAAATTTTAATCAAATGCTTGCACCTGGGGGGAAATAATGCTATAATACAATCAATATACTGCGCAAGGAGCGGCTATGGGAGAACCACAATATCGTCTTGAGGGCATCGTCCGTACCCGGAACGAGGGTATGGAGGACTTTGAAGGTCCGCTGGATGTCATTTTTCTGCTGTTAAGCAAAAATAAAATAGAGATTCAGGATGTCTCCATTACGGCCATTTTGGAGCAGTATCTGGCATACTTGGATGAAATGAAGCGTCTGGATATGGAGATCGCCAGTGAGTTTATCACCATGGCTTCTCACCTGATGCTCATTAAGACAAAAATGCTACTGTCCGCTGCGGAGGCTGCGGAAGCAGAGAGCGAGCTGGATCAGCTGCGGCAATCCTTGATCGAACGCCAGCGGCGGGAGGCTATGGAGCAGATGCGCATTGCCATCAGTGCGCTGGAGCCTATGAACGATGTAGGCCGCTGTGTCTTTACCAAGGCACCGGAGCCTCTGCGTAAGGACAAGACCTACCGCTACCGCCATGAGCCGGAGGATATGCTCCGTGCCCTGGAGGAAATCGCTGAACGGAACCAGCGGCGGCTGCCGCCCCCCACAGTGAACTTCAAGGGCATTGTGGGTAAAGAGCCGTACCCCGTTAGCCGCAAGGCTAAGGAGGTGCTGCGCAATCTGATTCTGCGCGGTATCGACAAGCTGAAGAATTTATTCCGGGGAAATAAATCCCGAACAGAAATCGTTGCCACATTTTTGGCTATACTGGATTTGTGTAAATCCAACACGGTGACTCTGGAGGACGATACCTCCGGAGAGAATCCCAATGTACGGCTGATCAAAGAGTCGGAGAATGCTGTAGAGGAGATGACTTGATGGAACAGATCGAATTGCAAAGGGCCATTGAAGCCATCTTGTTTGCTGCCGGTGAGCCTGTGGAGGCTTCACGACTTTCTGCGGTGTTGGAGGTGGACGAGCCCGATGTGGTTTCTGCTGTGGAAGCACTGGCAGATGAATTGTCCTTTAACCGCCGTGGTATTCGTATCATTCGCCTGGAAAAGGCCTATCAAATGGTTTCCTCCGGCGAAATGGCCGATTATATTACCAAGGCACTGGAAACCAGAAAGCCCCCTAAGCTTTCCGCTTCTCAGCTGGAGGCACTGACCATTATTGCCTATTACCAGCCCGCCACCAAGGCCATGGTGGAGCAGATCCGCGGCGTGGACAGCTCCTATTCCATTGGCGCCCTGTTAAATAAAAAACTGATCGAGGATGCAGGCCGCTTGAATGTGCCCGGTCGTCCCATTCAGTACCGTACCACGCCGGATTTTCTGCGTACCTTCGGACTAAACTCCTTGGATGAACTGCCGGAGATCGACAAGGTGGAGCTGGGCGAGCCCATTATACCTGATGAGCCTGCAGAGCTTCCTGAGCAGATACAGATGGAGGAGACACAGGCATGACAGGCTGGCTGATTGCGCTGGGGATCCTGGTGCTGCTGGCAATCCTGCCTCTTGGTGTCAGTGCGCTGTACAATGCGGATGGGCCACTGATCCGTTTGATCCTGGGGCCTGTTAAGCTGACACTATTTCCCAGGAAAAAGAAGCCCAAAAAGGAAAACCCCAAGAAAGAGGCCAAAGCCAAAGCAAAAGCAGAGGCGAAAAAAGCTGCCAAGGCACAGAAAAAAGCCCAGGCGGCCGAGCAAAAGGCCAAGCAAAAGAAACCGTCCAAATCCGGCGGCAAGCTGACAGATTTTCTGCCCCTGGTAAAGACCGGTCTGGCGTTTTTGGGGGATTTTCGCAGAAAGCTTCGTGTCAACCGCTTGGAGGTCAAGCTGATCATGGCGGGAAGTGACCCCTGTGATCTGGCTGTGAATTACGGAAAATCCTGGGCGGCGGTAGCCAACCTGATGCCCCATTTAGAGCGTATATTTGTTATCAAAAAGAGGGATGTCGAGGTGGAATGTGATTTCACTGCAGATAAGACTCTCATATTTGCACGGCTGGATGTTACCATCACCGTGGGCAGACTGATTGCCCTGGTGGTGCGTTACGGAATCCGGGCGCTGCGGGACTTTATTAAAATCAAGAACAAAAGAAAAGGCGGTGCAAAATCATGAGCCAGAATCTTCCCAATATGCTGGACAGAACCATTGCAAAGATCCGAGAGCTGGTCAATGCCAACACAGTGGTTGGCGAGCCCATTACCACTCCGGACGGTGTGACCATCATTCCTGTATCCAATATCAGCATTGGATTAGGCGGCGGTGGCAGCGAATTTGCTTCCAACAACAATAAAGAAAACCCCTTTGGCGGCGGCGTTGGTGCCGGTGTCAAGGTCAGCCCTGTGGCATTTTTGGTGGTTAAGGATGGCAGCGTCCGTATGATGCCGGTGGCCACTCCTGCCAATACCACTACCGACCGCCTGGTGGAGATGATCCCCGATACCCTGGATAAGGTGGTTTCTTTCATCGACTCCCGTAAGGAGAAAAAAGCAGAAGAATAATATTCCATCCGGCGGTCAAACTATGACCGGGTGATGTAATATGAAACGATTTTTTGCCGGGATGGCAGCTGCGTTGCTGGCTGCCGTCCTGTTTTTTCCATGCAGGGTACAGGCAATCAGCGCCCAAAGTGCCATTGTACTGGATGCGCAGACCGGCCGGGTATTATATGAAAAGGATGCCGACCGGCAAAGCCTGATTGCCAGTACCACCAAGATCATGACAGCCCTGGTGGTGTGCGAGCAATGTAATGTGCTGGATCGGATGCGGATCCCTAAAGAGGCGGTGGGCATCGAAGGCTCCTCCATGTATTTACGGGAGGGGGAGGTGCTGACCGTCCAGGAACTGCTGTACGGGCTTATGCTGCACAGCGGCAACGATGCAGCGGTAGCCCTGGCGATCTATTGCGGCGGCACGGTGGAAGGCTTTGCGGAGCTGATGAATGACAAAGCAAGGGTTTTGGGGATGAACAATACCCATTTTGAAAACCCCCACGGGCTGGATAGCCCGGGGCATTATTCCACGGCCAGAGATATGGCGGTGCTGACCGCCTATGCCATGAATAACCCCATATTTGCCCAAACGGTTTCCACCAAAACCGTGTCGGTGGGGGAGCGTTCTCTGCGCAATCACAATAAGCTTTTGTGGCAATTGGAGGGTGCAGAGGGCGTAAAAACCGGCTATACCAAGGCCGCTGGCAGAATTCTGGTATCCAGTGTCAGCCGCCAGGGTCGTCGGCTGGTGGTGGTTACGGTCAATGCCCCCAACGATTGGCAGGATCATAAGCTCCTCCATGAAAAAGGCTTTGCGGATTTTGAAGTCTTCCAATTGGTGGAGGCGGGGCAGTGCCTTGGCACCGTTGAGGTGGTAGGCGGACAAGAGCCTTGTGTGGAATTATTGGCGGCAGAGCCGTTTTCTTACGCCTTGACCCCAAAGGAGCAGGTAACACTGCAGCTGCCGGTGCAAGGCTTTGTGTATGCTCCTGTAGAGGAAAATCAACCGGCAGGCTACGCCTATGTGTGCGTAGACGGTAAGGCGGTGGGCAAGGTCCCGCTGGTCTACGGTCAAAGTGTTGAACAAGTCAGAACGCCAAAGCGAAGTCTTTGGCAAAAGCTTTTAGGAAAGGACGGGTGAGTATGGAGCGCCTGCAAAAGATTCTGTCTGCCAGGGGCGTTTGCTCCAGACGGGCGGCAGAGGAGCTTCTTACAGCCGGACGGATCACCTGTAACGGAAGGGTCTGTCAGCTGGGAGACAGCGCAGACCCGGATAAAGACAAAATTATGGTGGACGGAAAACCCCTTCCGTCCCCGCAAAAGCATATTTATCTGATGCTGCACAAGCCCAAGGGCTATGTGACCACCTTGTCCGATGAAAAGGGCAGAAAAAATGCTGCCCAGCTGGTATCGGATTGCGGCAGCCGTGTATACCCGGTGGGTCGGCTGGACATGGATTCTGAGGGACTGTTGCTGTTTACCAATGACGGTGATTTTGCCAATCGTTTGATGCACCCCAAGCATGAGATCGAAAAGGTTTACCGGGTTACCGTGGATGGCTATTCTACGGCAGGGCTGCAGCGCTTGCAGCAGCCCATGACTCTGGACGGATACCGCCTGCGGATTCCCGGCGTGGAGCTGTTGGAAGCCCATGCTACAAAGGCAGTACTGCAGATCACCATCCACGAAGGCAGAAATCGCCAGGTGCGCAGAATGTGCGCCATTGCCGGTATGCAGGTGCGCAGGCTGATCCGTATCCGGGAGGGTGCAGTAGCGCTGGGGGATCTGCCCCAGGGGAAATGGCGTATGCTGACGCAGCAGGAGATCGCCTTGCTGTCCAAATGAATTTGGCAGAATACTTGCAATTAACCGAGAATTTTGCTACAATAATTGCAAATTGAAAGGAGGAGATTCCAAATGGCAGAGGACATTCTCTCAGTATTGCAGGCAAAGCTACATACCTTTTCCAAGGGGCAGCGAGCCATTGCCCGTTTTATTTCTGAGTCCTACGATAAGGCCGCCTTCATGACCGCCAATAAGCTGGCTAAGCTGGTAGGCGTGTCTGAGTCCACAGTGGTGCGTTTTGCGGTGGAACTGGGCTATGACGGCTATCCCAGTATGCAAAAGGCCATGCAGGAAATGGTGCTCAACCGCTTGACCTCGGTGCAGCGCATGGGCGTGACCAATGACCGCATTGGTGATCAGGATGTGGTCTCCATGGTACTCCATGAGGATATGGAGCGTCTGCGCCAAACCGCTGACACCCTGGATCGGGATGCGTTCCGAAATGCAGCCCAGACCCTGATGGGCGCAAGGCGTATTTATGTGCTGGGTGTCCGCTCCACATCGGCACTGGCCAATTTCCTTGGCTATTATCTGAACTATATGTTTGACAATGTTCATGTGATCACAGCTTCCGGCATTGGAGAAATGTTTGAAAAGCTGGTGGGTATCGGCGCAGAGGATGCGGTGGTTGCCTTTAGCTTCCCCCGGTACTCCACGTCCATTATCAAGGGCGCCCAGTTCTGCCGCAGTGTGGGCGCAAAGGTCATCGGCATTACCAATAGTGCCGTATCTCCCTTGGCAGAAAGCTGCGACTATGTACTGGCAGCAAAAAGTGATATGGTGTCGCTGGTGGACTCCCTGGTAGCACCTATGAGCGTGGTCAATGCCTTGGTGGTTGCCCTGGCTGCCCAGAAGCAGCAGACCCTATCCAATACCTTCGATACTCTGGAACGGGTGTGGGAGGAATATAATGTTTACGAAAAGCGGATCGAACGGCTATGAATTATGATTGTATTGTGATCGGCGGCGGCCCTGCGGGCATGTTTGCGGCCATCACTGCCGCCCAAAAGGGCGAGAAAGTGCTGCTGTTGGAAGCCAATGACCGGCTGGGAAAGAAATTACTGATCACCGGTAAGGGTCGGTGTAATGTGACCAATCATTGCGGTGCCGATGAGGTGCTGCGCAATGTGCCCCGGAACGGACGGTTTTTGTTCAGCGTGATGGATGCCTGTCCTCCCACTGCGGTCATGGCGTTTTTTGAAAATAACGGCTGTGCGCTGAAAACCGAGCGGGGCAACCGGGTATTTCCGGTGACAGACCGCTCTGCATCGGTTTTGGATTGCCTGAAGGCAGTTATGAAAAAAAGCGGCGTCAAGGTGATGACCGGCAGAGTCAAACAGATTCTGACATCGGATGGCGCTGTCAGCGGTGTGCGAACACAAAATGAAACTTATCACGCAGACCGTGTGATTTTGGCAACCGGCGGTGTGTCCTATCCCGCCACAGGCTCCACCGGAGACGGTTATGCCATGGCTGAAGCCCTGGGGCATACCGTTGTACCTCCCGAGGGCTCTCTGGTACCCCTGGAAACTGCCGGAAGTGACTGCCAGGATATGCAGGGACTGAGCCTGCGAAATGTGGGCGTAAAGCTTCTGGACGGCAAGGGTAAGCTTTTGTATAAAGATTTTGGCGAATTGCTTTTTACCCATTTCGGCGTATCCGGCCCCACAGTGCTCAGCGCCAGCGCCCATCTGAAAGGGGAGGGCTGTAAGCTTGTGCTGGATCTGAAGCCCGCATTGGATGAGGGTAAGCTCAACGATCGGATTCTCCGTGACCTGGATGCCTACCGCAACCGCTCCATGGAAAACGCTTTGACAGATCTGCTGCCCAGATCCATGATTCCCGTGGTGCTGCGCAAATTGGATATTGATTTGGCTATGCAGGCCAATTCTTTGCGAAAAGAGCAAAGAAGAGCCCTGGTGAATCTTTTGAAGGCATTTCCTGTGGAGATCACCGGTAAACGCCCTGTGGCGGAGGCAATTATTACCTCCGGCGGCATCAAAACCGGCCAGATCAATCCCAAGACCATGGAGTCCAAACTGGTGCCCGGATTGTACTTTGCCGGTGAGGTCATCGATTGCGACGCATACACCGGCGGCTTCAATCTGCAGATCACCTGGGCAACGGCCTATGCAGCTGGTATGGGATAAAAACCGCCATTGACAAATTGAGAATCATATACTAAAATACATCAGGAAGAAACCCAAAACTGAAGGAGAATAATGTATGTACGATAAGTTAGTATCTTATGTTTCCAAGCAGCTGGAGATCGATCCTTCTGAGATCACTCCCGATAGCACCTTTGAAAGCCTGGGCATTGACTCTCTGGACATCGTGGAAATGATCATGGATCTGGAAAGCGAACTGGGCATCGAGCTGGAGATGGAGGATCAGAAGATCGCCACCTTCCAGGAATTGGCTGATTTTATTGATTCCAAGCTGGCATAAGAACATAACCATGTCCGGCTTATAACAAGGTCGCACTAGTCGGGGAGATAGCGGTGCCCTGTAACCTGCAATCCGCTACAGCAGGGATGAATTCCCACACCCGGGCAAGTATGAGTGCCGTCTGGACCGTGTAAGCGGTGTTGAAGGAACGGTCTTGCGCAACGGGATCCCGTGAACCATGTCAGGTGGGGAACCAAGCAGCATTAAGCGGATTTTCCCGTGTGCCGCGAGGCTGCCGTTCCGGAGCTGGCTGCATGGAGGCCGGGCATTCTGCTTGTTCAAATGTGGGT
>JAZNHQ010000083.1:0-4577 GCA_045577035.1 Faecousia sp.
GGGAACAGTGGTTATAATAGGTGCATACAGGCGGCGAAACCGCCGGCACAAAGCTATTTAACAAATTATTTTACCATAAACAAGAGTTAAAGTAAAGAAAAACAGAAGGAAGAACCCTTTGGCATGGGTCAGGAGAGAGCATGATGATCAAAATACTGTTTATCTGCCACGGCATGGTATTAACACAGGACGAAAAACCTTGATATGTCAGGCTTTTTCCGACTTTAAGCTCTGAATTTACGACACTTTTACGACACTCAATAGCCAAACTATGATGAGAATTTAGTTGTAAAAGGAGTCAATACATATGAAAGACAGAATTGTTACCAATGGCATTGAATACACCCTCGTGGGTGACTATTACATCCCCAATATTGCTCTGCCGGAAGAAAACAGACCCATTGGTCGTTGGGGCAGGATGCACCGGGACTACCTCGAACAGCACCATCCGATCCACTTTAATGACCTTGTTCTCAGTGGTCAGCTCTGGACATATCTGGCTGATTTGAACGAACAGGCACAGGAGCATTTGTCCCTGATTATCGAACAGATGAAGGCATCCGAGGGCGTGACCGAAGAACTGAAAACAGCCGACCAGATGGCATGGGTAGGAGCCATGAGCAGCATTCGCAACCGAGCCGAGGAAATCATCCTCCGGGAAATGATCTTCGAGGAGGATGCGGTATGAGAATCCTTGAAGAATTTTGGTACGGCAATATCGAGCCTACGGAATATGATACTTCTTCCTGCAAGGAGCATAAAAAGCTGCTGGAGCTGATTTGCAGGAACGAAGAAAAACTCCGTGCCACCATGACGGATGAGCAGAAAGAGTTGTTTGAGAAATACACCGAATGTGTGCGAGAGCATCAAACCATCACTGATTGCCTGATTTTTCAGAATAGCTTTAAGCTGGGTGCCAGGATGATGCTGGAGGTCATGGAAGAATAACTGAATATTAAGAACAGCCCACCGATCAGCAATGATCAGTGGGCTGTGTTCGTGTAATAATGTCTATATCCATATTTTCACTCGTAAGGGTGAATATTCACTTTTTGTTCACTCTGCAATGTGAATTATCTCTGTATGCGTGGTATCTATCAAATTATACTAATTCGCATAAGGCAGATGTGCTGATAAAATTAATATTTATAGCTATAGGATCGTCCATCTTCCGAACGGTTAAGTAATATGCCAAATACTTGTGTTATTGTATTTTGCCCGCAGATCTGCTCCGGAGCATCATCACTAAGGATTGCTCCCTCGTTCATAAGTATGATTTTGTCTGAAAAGGAGAAAGCCATTGGAAGATCGTGCATTACCGTAATAACTCCCTTGCCGCCGTCCGCAAGATGTCTCAATGTTTTCATCAGTTCAAGCTGATGAGAAATATCGAGGTAGGTTGTTGGTTCGTCCAGAAATACATAATCCGTGTTTTGCGCAAGAGCCATAGCAATATAGGCCGTTTGACGCATTCCTCCGGATAAGCTATGCAATGATCTTCTGGCGTGTTTTGCGATACCCGTCTGCTCCATTGCTGAAAATGCAATTTCGTAGTCTTTTTGCGTATAGCGTCTCGGATAATTTAAGTAAGGAAATCTACCGTGAAGCACCAACTGTTCTACTGTCATATCGGGCGTGCTTTTTCCTTGAGAAAGGTAAGCGACCTTGCGGGCAATGTCATTTCTGCTCATTTTCCCCAGAGAATGGCCGTCTATGTTGATACAGCCCCCGCTGATAGGGACTATGCCGAGGGTCGCTTTTAACAAGGTGCTTTTGCCACATCCATTCACGCCAATGATACTTGTCAGTTTTCCCTTTTCAAATATTACAGACACATCATTTAAGACAGCCTGCCTGCCATATCCGGCAGATATATGTTGCAATTCAATCACGCCCGTGCCCTCCTTTCCCTCTGACAAGGATGAACACAAAGAATGGAGCACCAAGATACGCCATAATGATTCCAACAGGGATTTCATAAGGTGCAAATACTGTTCTTGCCAAAGTATCGCAAAGGCATACAAAGCCTGCGCCATATATTGCACACAGTCCGATCAAATCAGAGGATGTGCTTCCTGCAACACGGCGGATTGCATGGGGAACCAACAGACCTACAAAGGACAAAAGACCTGCAAGACTGACGGCACACCCGGAAAGAAGTGCCGCAAACAGCAGAAACAGTGTTCTCATGACCGATGTGTTCAAGCCAAGCCCCTGTGCATTTTCTTCTCCCAAAGTCAGCACATCCAGTTCGTTATGCAAGGTGGATAGAATGACAATCACGATCAATATGGTTACCGTGGCAGGGATGAGTTTTGGGTATGTAATCGAAGAAAATTCGCCAATCTTAAAATCATTGCTCATCACACCGACTTCAGGGATAAAGGTAACAATTGTGTCCGAAATGGCTCCCAGCAGGCTGTTCATGGCGACACCGATCAGGATAACGGTACCACGGGATGCACCCCAATGTTTTGCACCAAAACTAACGAGTATCACCGCTGCAAAAGCACCGATAAAGGAAAAGAACGACAACTGCCATCCTCCATAGATTCCAAGCGCTGTGCATACAGTCACGGCAAGACCTGCACCGGCATTTACACCAATGATGCTTGGGGAAGCAAGGCGGTTTGCCAGAACACCCTGAATCACCGCACCGGATACAGCAAGTGCCGCACCGCACACTAAGGAGGCCAGCGTTCTTGGCAGTCTGGAATAGGCAAAAATCCGTGTTCCAGCAGATGCGTTAAATCCTTTTTGAAAAGCTTCCGCTATTTCAGAGATAGAAAGAGAGGTACTGCCAAGGATAATCCCCAGCACTGCCGAAACGCCCAGAAATACGATTCCAACAATGTACAGCCATCTTATTCTGTTATTCTGTGAGTAATATTTCACTGAGTTTTTCATATGATTCTGCCCAATCTGCGTTCGGTTTTATATTAAACAGTTTTCTCTCCATAAGATGAAGTCTGCCTTCTGCGACAGCATCCAGGGTTCCCCATGCAGGATTCTCATTCATCATCTGATTGAGGTTATCTATCGCTTTTTCTGTATCATCACCCATAGTAACAACAAAAATTCTGTAAGGTTCCTGCCGTATGATACTTTCCACACTCAAAGTTTCAAGAAGGGATGTATCGCTGTCGGCAATATTGATGCAGCCAAGGTCAGCAAGCATTTCGCCGAGAATCGTTCCTTTGCTGCCCTTTGCCTTAACTGAACTGGAATGGGCCCGGAGCAATAAAACTGTTCGCTGTTCCTCTGGCAGTGCCCGTTCTTCGATGGCCTGTTTAATATCTTCTATCTGAGACTGAATTGCCAAACCATTGCGTTCGTACAAGTCTTTTCTTCCGGTAATATCCGTGCAGATATCCAGCATTGCCAAATAATCCGAAAAATTATCCACATCAAAATAGGCGACTGTAATGCCAGCAGCTTCCAGCGTTTCTTTCATCTCTACATTTGAGGAGGTAGATGCGCTTGCAATCACAAAATCAGGGTTTACAGAAAAAATCAATTCCAGATTTGGTGAGTGCGCACCGCCAATATTTGCTGCATCCGGCAACGCCAATCCAAAATCGTCCCAGGCATCTTCTGCCGTAGCACACACGGAACCACCGGCAAGCATCCACACATCTGCGAAGCTGCCAAGGAGTGCTGCTACCCGTTCCGGCTCTTTTGGAACAGATACTTCTCTGCCGAGGGCATCCGTAAATGTTACAGCACTTTGATCGTATTCGTTCTGTTCAGAGCAGCAAGCGGTAAGCAGACTGGACAGTACAGAAAAACAGATGATTATTGCGATAATCTTAAAACATTTTCTCATATATGATCGTGGAAACCTCTCAGTAATTATTGACATATGCTCTATTCATTGATAAAATATAAATGGCATATGCCACTTATGATTATAAGGGATTGGTGGCCGGATGTCAATTACTATAGAAAGGAAAAGCGTATGCCCCGACCGAAACGATGCAGAAAAGTGTGTTCCATGCCCAGAGTTTTAGAGTTTCTTCCAACCGGTGAAAGTGCTGACTTCATTGTGCTGACGGTAGATGAGTATGAAAGTATTCGTCTGATCGACAAACAGGGCTTTTCTCAAGAAGAGTGCGCTGCCTATATGCAGGTAGCAAGAACAACTGCACAACAGATTTATAACTCAGCGAGGAAAAAAATTGCGTCCGCTTTAGTGGATGGAAAAGGACTTCGCATCGAAGGCGGAGACTATCGTTTGTGTGACGGAAACGAAGCCTTTTGCGGTTGCGGAGGTTGTTCCCGACATTGCTTGGAAAATCAATAACGAAAAGGAAGGTATATAAAATGAGTCTTTCAAAAGAACAAATTACGAGTGTTAAGGGCAGAGGCTTTTTGCTGAACAGAGGGACAGAATGCTTCTCAGGCAGAATCGTCACTGTTGGCGGCCTGTTCGCACCAGATGAACTCCATGCCATTGCGGAGTGTGCGGAAAAGTTTGGTAATGGTAAAGTAATTTTTACATCCCGTCTTGCTGCTGAGATCGTAGGCATTCCCTTTGAGATGATTCCGGAAGCAGGAGCCTTTATGGCAGAGCGTGG
>JAZNHQ010000084.1:0-2451 GCA_045577035.1 Faecousia sp.
AGATGCCGTACATGGAAAGAGACGCCACAGCCAGCGGCATTTCGCCGGTACGGAATCGGGAGTTAAAATCGTAACTCAAGGGGAAACTGTACTGGGTGTAGAACTGGGTCCAGGTCTTGAACGCATTCAGCGCGGCGGAAGAATCCAGCATGGTCTGGGTCAGTTCCTCGTTATAGTAGTCGCCGCCATATTGCAGCAGCAGCGTGGGATACAGGTCCTTGGCGCCGACGCCCAAATTGACGGCGCCGGAAGCGCTGATGGCGGTGTAAGGCAGACCCACGGTCATGTTGTTGCGCTGAAGCACGGCGGATACCGCCAGCAGTTCGTCCCAGGTTTGGGGCACCGTCAGATTCATTTCTTCAAAAATATCTGTCCGGTAGAACATCATTAGATAGGTCTGTGTCAGCGGCAGGGCGTAGACGCCGTCTTTGTAGGTGTACGGCACCATGGCATCCTGGGCAAAGCGCCCAGTCACTTCCTCGTAATCCGGGAATTGACTCAGATCTGCCAGCGCATTTCGGCTGGCCAGATTGATGGGCTGGCCTCTGGCGCAATCAATAACCACATCCGGGGCATTGCCGGCCAAGCTGGCTTCCACCAGGCCGCCCTGCACCACATTGATATTCACATTGATACCGTATTCTTCCGTGAATTTCAAAGACATATCGCGGACGATCTGCGCCTGGTCCAAGCCACTGTTGACCCAAACGGTGATGGTATTATCGCTGTTTTCATAGTCCTGCATGGACTGGTAATTGGCAGAGAAGGTGGCAAAGAAACGACGGATGGCAAATACAAACCTCTGCCAGAACGTGCCATTGGCACTGGGCAAGGAATACTCCTGTGCATGGAAGGTAAAATAGTCAATTTGCAGCGGCTGCTGTCTGCACTCCATCAGCCAGTTGGATACCACGGTGATATCATCCCGGAAGGAGGTCAATCCGTCGGGAATTTCGTTCACATCTTCAGCAAAGTCTGCCATTCGCTCCGCGACCCGGAGCAGAATCGCAGATTTATCGGAATTGACACCATTGACGCTGGACAGCTGCTGGGAAGCGGCAGTCAGGCGGCTGGATAGCGCCGCAAAGCGCTCTGTAATATCAGGAATTTCCCGATCCAGATAATAGTCGTGATAAGTGTCGGGATTGGTGCTGGTGACCATGATGATTCTGCGGTAGAGGGAATTCATCTCCGCTGCCAAATCGCTGACGTCCAACAAAATGTCCGACAAGGCACCGGCGGTCACTTCGAAGGTGATGACATTTTCACCCTCATGGAGATAGATATAATAAGGTTCTTTCCCCTGCCCCAGGGTCAATTGCGTCCACTGGGCCGCATAGGGGAAGACCATGTTTTCAAATTCAGCGCAGGGGATCTCTCCGTTGATATAGATATTCCGGCTGACGGACATACCAATGCTTTCGTTCTGACGGTACTTGACGGTGAGACAATAAAGACCCGCCTGCTCCGCCTGCACCCGGTAGGAGACCCACATACCGGATTCTGCCCAAGCGCTGCCGCCGATCACATTGCGGCGAACGACCACCGGGTCATTGGGGTAAGTGGCCACATTGGACCGGTCGGAGATGGGATAGATGGTCTGATCGGATTTTTGGAAGGTGCTTTCTCCCTGTGTAGTGAGAAAAACATCCGCACCGGTGACCTTTTGATAGCCCAACCCAGCATATTCGGCCTGAAGTTCTTCGTAGGATGGCAGATTCTTTTGGGCGTCCAGAGAAAGCTGACCTAAAATCAGTCCCTGGCTGCCACGGATGGTAATGGTGTGCTCGCCGGCCTCCAAAACAAAACGGAAGGGCTTGACAGTATAGCCTGCATAGTCAGCCGCCTGCACACTCTGCCATTGCTGCAGGCATTGCTGCTGCGGAATTAGATCGTTGCCCTGCTTATCCTGGGTCATGCCGCCTTCATCGCTCCAAATGCGCTTGAGCTGCAGATTTTCCGCTTCATCAAAGGGAATCGCGCCGTCAATGAGCAGACTGTAGGGCAGATTTCGGGTATCCTCCAGGGTATAGCAGTAGGAGATGCATAGGTGATAATAAGCGGTTTCCGGCACTTGCACCCGGAATGTAACGGTGCTGTCGGTGCCCAAAAGCCAGCCCATTTCTTCCGCAACGCTGATCGCGGTAACTTCCGGCGAAAGCTCCACCAGCTCCGCGGACAAGCCCTCTGCGGCTGCGGGAACATCCCGGTGACGGGTCAGGTAGCTGTAATAATCTGTTTCACTGCCGGACACCGTCACAGGGAGTTCCTCTGAATCGACGGGCATAGGATCCTGAGAAACAGGAGCAGACGCACAAGATACATTCAACAGCATACTCAGAATTAACATCAAAGACAGCAATACATATCTTTTTTTCATACGCCTTTCCTCCCGGGATATTATTTGATCTTTTTCGCCGCCATAAATGCGCTGGGCGAATAGCCTGTGAT
>JAZNHQ010000085.1:0-6903 GCA_045577035.1 Faecousia sp.
GTTGGTAGAGCAACTGACTCTTAATCAGTGGGTCCCGGGTTCGAGTCCCTGAAGGTGCACCAAATGGCCCATTGGTCAAGTGGTTAAGACAGCGGCCTCTCACGCCGTTAACATCGGTTCGAATCCGGTATGGGTCACCAAAAGTAAATAAGTTGGTATTGATTGCGGTGAGGGTCCACCTGTTCCCATCCCGAACACAGAAGTTAAGCTCATCTGCGCCGACGATACTTGGCGGGCGACTGCCTGGGAAAATAGGTAATGCCAACACAAATATTCCTCTTTAGCTCAGTCGGTAGAGCGACGGACTGTTAATCCGCAGGTCGTTGGTTCGAGTCCAACAAGGGGAGCCAAAAAACACCACCCAAATGGGTGGTGTTTTTTTGGCTCTTTTTGCTTAAACCGAAACAACGAATTGGGATCATGCGTCCGTCGCTATACCGACTGAGCGTGGCGAAGGAGGTAGCCAAAGCCGCCCCCCGCTACCGGTGGCAGGAGGAGGGGGGGCGGCTTTGTGTGCAGCGGTCGGCATAAATCTGTGTTCGCTGTGTCGAATACAGATTTTGCCGGGCGCCGTAAACCGTAAGACGGACCGTTAATCCACAAGTGCTACTTTTTTTTATTAGTTCTCCATGCATGTCATTCTCTTGCATTATTTCTTCCAGTATGATAAAATCTGCATAGGTAGTTAATTTATATTGGATAAAGATCCTTGTAACTACTATTTTAATAAAAAAACTAGTTGGAGGTTGTATTATGTCTTTTGGTTTGGATTCCTCTTCTTTCTCCGGTGCATCCGGAGCGAATCGGCAATATGTGGTAATGCAGGTTACTCTGAAGGAAAAGTTTTTTGGTACCGGTTCCGGTAATCTGACTGAATTGGAGGATGTGATTAACGCACAAGCAAGTAAGGGCTATCGTTTGCACACCATTTCTACTGCCACCGGCGGTAGTAAGGGCTTTGGCGGCGGCGATCGCATCCAGGCTACGATGGTATTTGAAAAAATCTAGTTTTAGGTCATAATACATACATGACGCAGGACGTTTTTTTGTTCTGCTAAAGCACCCTCTGGGATTGAACCCGGAGGGTGTTTTGCATATGTTAGGACGATTGTGCAGTGAATTTTTTATCCCCTCATCCGCCTCTGCGAGGCACCTTCCCCCAGGGGAAATGCTGTCAACTTAAGGCATATTCGAAAAGGAAGTACCGCTTTACTCGGCTCCCTCTTTGAAGAAGCCAGCAATAATCGGCTTTTCGCAACCGATTTTTGACTGAGGGAGTGTGGTATGGTATGATAGGACACTGCCCCAGTCAGCTAACGCTGCCCCTTAGTGAGGGGGCTGAAATTCGCACTTGGTTGATGATTCAGGTCAATTTGGCGCGAAGATCCTTCGCATTCGCTTAGGATGACAGCGTTATTTTGTCCAATTCGTTTAACAGCTTCCGCTTCATTTCCTCTAATTCTGTAGGGGAGGGGCGATTTTCGTCGCTGTACATTTTCTCCATGGGATAGCACCACACAGGGCCTTTGCCGTGATTGCCGTAGTTTTCCAGATCGCCGCTGACCCTGGGGAACAAATGCCAGTGCAGATGGCTGTCGCCGTTCCCCAATAACTCATAATTCATTTTCTCGGCACCGAACGCATTGGAGACCGCTTCTGCCACAAGGGACATTTCCTCTAAGAACTTGAGTTTTATGGCATGATCCAGCTGGAACAATTCTGTTTTATGCTCCTTGTACAGGAACAAGGTATACCCCTTGAAATGCTGGTTATCACCAATGACCACATAACCGGTTTCCAGCTCCTTGACAAAATACGGATTCGTTCCGTCTTTGATCATATTGATCCGGTCGCATATAAAGCACATGTTTCAACCCTCCAAATCCAGAATCTTCTTTGCTTGGTGCAAGATGGGCAATTCTCTGCTGGCGATCAGCTTGCCCAGTCGGGTTGTGGCACGCTTTTGGTATTCGCTGACCGCTTCTTCATAGGTCAGCTTTAAGGTGGAAAGGTGGAAGCATTCGATCTCGTCCTGGGTCAGATGCTTATCTCCAAAGGAAATGACCTTGCAAAGGAAAAAGTGATTGATATTATGCCGGTGGATCAGATTGTAATAGTCGCTGACCACGCCGATCTTGCACAGGATCTCAACGCTCACGCCCAATTCTTCCTGCAGTTCCCGCACAATGGCAGCGTTCAAGTCTTCTCCGCTTTCCACACCGCCGCCGGAGGTTTCTATCAATGTGGCCTTGCCAAAATCGTCATCGCGCTGGGCTCTGACAAAGTAAAAGTGACCGGCATCGTCAAATACGATGGCTCTGACGATCTGTCTGTGGTGGTCAATATAGGTAAACGGCCACTGGTCGTCGTGAAGCTCTAGCTGTAAATTCTCCATACTCACCCTCCTAAGTAGCTTGTCTGCTTGACAGTATAGCACAGGGGCTTGGTTTTTTCAATCCGTCGAGCCACTTGTCATTTTTGCGTAGTGGTGGTATACTCATTTTATCCATAGGATACTGAGGTGTGCGCTCATGAGCTGGATTATGGAAATTTTGGTGGAAATACTTGGAGAGGCGATTCTGGAGGGATGGATGGCTTTGATGCAGCTGTGTATTCCCGGAAATATGAGTGTTAAGCGTCAGAGAATAGTGCGCATAGTTGTGAAGTGCTTCACCTGGATATTGTTTATTGCAGCTTTCTTGGGCGTTATACTTTGGGTCGATCCCATTTCGGAAATTGGTGAGAAGACCGGGATGTATATATTCCTGATAGCCATGGGGATTAGTGTTTTGCAGATTGTTATCGGCTGTATCGTGCATTTTAAGCCTAAACGATAGGAGGAATTCCGTGAAAAAATATTACTTACTCCTGATTTTTTTGCTGTGCTTTATGATGGCAGGCTGCCAGGTGGAAAAGGAACAGGCTGATTACAGCGCGTATCCTTTTGTGAATGTGTCCTGGACACGAACTACGGAATCCGATACGGAGGTTATTACCTTTTACGCCGATGGCAGATTCAGCTATTACTGCGCCTGCGGCAATCCTGTCAACGATTCCGATCTGTGTGAGGGCTACGCCTACGATGATGGCACAAAGACCATCACCCTGGATTACGACGGGGGTCTGTTCGGCGTACCCACTGAGATCCGGGTTGCGGAATGTGATGGCACAACGCTGAAGCTGGACTTTAACGGTGAACTCCGGGAGTTTGTGAAAGAATAGTTTAAGCGGTTATCTGTAATCATTTGTAATCGCATTGCAAAGTTAATTATGATAGAATAATAATTGACATTAACAAAAAAGGAGAGAGAATTATGTTTGAAAACATTGGCGGAAAGATTAAGGGTTTGGCTAACGTAGTTTGTATTTTGGGTATTATCGGCAGTGTAATCTCCGGTATTTCCATTATTGATTACGATGGCCTGTCCGGATTTTTGATCATGGTGCTTGGCTCTGTATTTTCTTGGGCAGGTTCTTTTGTGCTGTACGGCTTTGGTCAGCTGGTTGACAACAGTGATATCATTGCGGGCCGTATGGGTAGCGCCCCCAATCAGTGGCCTGCTCAGCCCCCTGTACAGAACAACGATATACCTCCCGTGCAAAATAGCTACGCACCGCCTGTACAGCCCAGCTATCAGGTACCGGTGCAGAAGCCTGTGGTCGTACCTGCCGGCGGCTGGCGTTGTACCTGCGGCCGGGTACATGCAAACTATGTGAGCAGCTGCAGCTGCGGCGCAAATAAAAGAGATGCAAAGTAATAGGAAAGCAGGGGCTGATTTCAGCCCCGGCGCCTTTATGTTGGTGTAAAAATGAATTTTTGAATCAGACCGTCACAGGTGGCATGGACGGTGACCGTGCCGTTTGCCCCTGGCTCGGCGTACAGCTCCACGGCCTTGCCTTTTAGAAAGCTGCGCACATAGTCCTCCGGGTCGTCGGTCTCCACTTCGTCAAAGAAAATATCCCGCATCTGATTGTTGGGACATAGATTTTTGATCTCCCGAACCATTTCGTATTCCATAAGATCCCCTCCATTTTTTGATTATATCATACATTTTGCATTTTGCATTCTGCATTTTGCATTTTTTTATGGGACTGGCATAGACTGTTATGAACAAGGAGGGATGGGTATGGCAGAGGAGTGGAAACTGCCCCACAAGCTTACACTGAATGAACGGAGCAATCTGACCATGACCGGCGTTACGGAGGTGGTCAGCTTTGACGACAGTACCGTTGTGCTGCGCACACAGCTGGGCACGCTGATGGTACACGGCAAGCAGCTGCAGCTGAAGACCCTTTCCGTGGAGGGAGGACAGGTTGCGGTGGATGGACATGTTACCGCCCTGGTCTATGAAGAGCCCCGGCCGGAGGGCGGATTCCTCAGACGGCTACTGGGATGACCACCCCACTGGTCAGCGTACAGCGCTTCGGGGTGGGGTGTCTGCTGGGGGTGCTGTTGGGCTTGGCTTACGGCTTTCTGCGGCCGGTGAAGCCCCGGTTTCTGGGAGATCTGCTGTTTGTCCCGGTCATGGGCTGGGTGTGGCTGTATTTCAGCTTCGCCGTGTGCCGGGGAGATCTGCGGATGGGCTATTATGCGGGGCTGCCCATAGGGGGATTTGCCTGGGAATTGACCGTGGGCAGGTGGCTGCGGCCTGTATTTTCCAAATTCTGGTGGATTATAGGCCGTTTTTTAGAAAAATTCCTGAAAATCATAAAAAATATGTTTGCATCTGTGAAAAAATGGAGTACAATATGCTTGAGTAAGTGTAAAAAGTTTGGGGGTGCAGCTCGTGGCAGCCAAAAAGAGCATATTCAGCCGGATCAAGCTGGTGTACCGACCCAGCGCGCCCATCGTGAAATGGGTGGTACTGGCCATGGTGGTCATTTGCACCGTGGCACTGATCGTGCTGGGCGTGGCGATCCACAAAAGCGAGCAGCAGCAGGAAGAGAGTCGCCAGGTGGCGATCCTGCTGGAGCGGGAAAACGAAAAGCTGTCAAAATACATCGCCGAGCTGGGCACCGTACAAAGCGTGATCCGCATCGCCCGGGAAGAATTGGGCTATGAGGATCCCGATGCCATTATCTTTGAGTCGGTGGAATCCACCGAGCAATAAGCAGAGAGGAAACAGAAAAAATATGGAGTTAACCGTAGGAGCAGTACTGGAAGGCAAGGTAAAGTCAATTACCAATTTTGGCGCATTTATTACACTGCCGGAGAATAAGACCGGATTGGTACATATCTCGGAGGTGGCCAACACCTATGTCAGCGACATCCGTCAGCATTTGACGGAGGGTCAGGATGTGAAGGTGATGGTCATCAGCCTGGATGGTGGTAAGGTCAATCTGTCCATGAAACGACTGGAGGCGAAGCCCCAGCGGGAGAATCGTCCCGCTGTGCAAAAGCCTGCACCCCAGCGCAGTGCGCCCGTACCGCCCGCAGCTCCCAAAACTGCGGATCAGCTGTTCGAGGAAAAGTTGAAGCAGTTTATGTCCGAGTCTGACAGCAAGCTCTCCTCTGTGCGGCAGTATGCCGACCACAGAACCAAGAACAGAAGAAGATGAAGATCGTAATTACAGGCGGCAGCCGCGGCATTGGCGCGGCTGCTGTGGAATTGTTTGCGGCCAAAGGCCATCAGGTGTTCTTTCTTTATGAAAAGGAACACGCCGCTGCCCAGGCCGTCAGCCAAAAAACCGGTGCCCGTGCCATCTGCTGCGATGTGGCAGACGGTGAGGCGGTGCAGGCCGCTTTTGCAAAAATTGGCCCGGTGGATGTGCTGATCTGCAATGCGGGAATTTGCCATTATGGGCTTATGAGCCAGCTGCCCGGGGAAATGTGGGACAGGCTTTTTGCGGTGAATGTTAAGGGTATTTACCACTGCGTCAACGCCGCTATGCCCGGTTTTTTGGAAAAGCAGGCGGGCTGCGTGATCACTGTCAGCTCCATGTGGGGGCAGGTGGGTGCATCCTGTGAGGCCGCCTACTCCGCCACCAAGGGTGCGGTGATCGCACTGACCAAGGCATTGGCCCAGGAGCTGGGCCCCTGCGGCGTGCGGGTCAACTGTGTGGCGCCCGGCGTGATTTTGACGGATATGTGCACCGGTGTGGAGCCGGAAACTCTGGAGCAGATGGCGCAGGATGCCCCTGTGGGTCGTAACGGTACGCCCATGGATGTGGCCAAGGCCATGGAGTATTTACTGGAAGCAGAATTCGTCACCGGACAGGTGCTGGGCATCAACGGTGGCTACATTATTTAGGAGATAGCATTATGAAGATTTCGATTGCCTGTGATCATGGCGCGTTAGATCTGAAAAATACAGTCAAGGCCCATTTGGAAAAGCAGGGACACCAGGTGCAGGATTTCGGCACCCATACTCTGGACAGCTGCGATTATCCGGATTTTGCCGGTGCAGCCGCCAAGGCAGTGGCCTGCGGAGATTGTGAGCGGGGCATCGTGCTGTGCACCACCGGTATCGGCGTGTCCATTACTGCCAATAAGGTCAAGGGCATCCGCTGCGCACTGCTCAGTGATGTGATGTCTGCCCGGCTGACCCGGGAGCATAACGACACCAATATGATGGCCATTGGCGCAGGTGTGGTAGGTACCATGCTGGCCCTGGAGATTGTGGATACCTGGATCGGCACCGAGTTCTCTCACCAGGAAAGACATCAGCGCCGCATCGACAAATTGATGCAGTACGAGTAGGCGACGGGTTTCCCGTCCCACGATATAAATCCCTTTCGGGATTTGCGATATACACTGCGTGTGCGATATAAGCTTTGCTTGCGATATGGCCTGCGGGCCGTTAGGGATTTATATCATATCGCATGGTGGCATTGCCGCCATATATCGCATTTGCCTATGGGCAAATATATCGCAGTTAATTTCAAAACAAAAAATCCGGCATC
>JAZNHQ010000086.1:0-19529 GCA_045577035.1 Faecousia sp.
GTTGTACATGAGGGGTCGCCCTCACGGATTTTCAAAGTGCGTCTAATCTCCTTAGGAATGACAATTCTCCCCAAATCGTCAACTCTTCTGACAATGCCAGTAGCTTTCATATATCTTTCTCCTTTACAGATGTTGGGATACGGATTCCCACGGTCGCATACGCTCCCTCGGAATGACACGGAAGTACGATAATCGCTGCAACCACCGACCACCACTGTCATTGCGAGCCAGTGCGCACACTGGCGTGGCAATCCGTTCCCCTACAATAATTTTACAAATTACGCTGTTAGTATCTGTAAACAGGCGGAGATTATACTGTAAGATTTACTTTTTCAAATCGCTGTGCTATAATAAACAAAAAGGTGGTGAGCATAATGCGGTTTCATACGCATGACCATACACCCAAGGTTCAAATGCCAAAACACATAAAAATATTGTTTGGTATTTGCGCTGTTCTGCTCTATGGTATGTTTGCAATGGCAGCATTGTCCTGTTTTTACAACGAGCAAAGTATCCTGGGTGGATTTGTTATCATTGCGTTGGTCATTGTGCTCACTTTGCTGGTCTTTATTCCTTTCAGAGATATGAGCAGAGCATATATTCAAATCAACGGAGAAGAAATCCAGGTTGTAGATTATTATTTAGGCATACCCAAAATAAAGAACTACACTTTTTCCCACATCACTTCAGCCGAAATTGCCTTGGCTTATTCACATCGCGTCAAAGGGTACCGTATACATACCGGGGGAACGCAGTACATCATTCTCAGGCACGGAAAACAGTATCTGTTTAAAATTATTTATTTTCCGGAAACTGGGCAACTTTTTAAACAATATCTCCAGGATTCAGTATAACGACACCGGTGGAATGGACATGGGCAGATTTATTTATTATTTTACTATGGTATGATAATCATCAGGAGGTGGTAGTATGCTGGAAAAACGCACGCTATGTCATTGTGAGGTTGAAGTCGATCAAGCCGCCACCAGGAAATGGTACGAACAGGCCAAGGAATGGGGCTGCGAGTGTGGCGACTGTCTGAATTTTGTGGAAGTTGCCAAGCAGAGACTGCTGCCCCAAGCTACCCTGGATATATTGGACTCCCTGGGGATTCCGCCGGAAAAGGCAACCTATGTTTGCCACCTGACCGACGAGGGTGGTATGCACCTGTACGAGCTGAGCTACCGGGTCGCCGGCAGCATCCTCCACGATCCGTTCCGGGATCGGATCCCTATTGTAGTCGAAACCGGTCACTGCTATCACGAAATGTATCCCTACGGCGCACCGGATTTCCCACAGCCCCATTTTGATTTGGGCTTCTCTGCGAAACTGCCCTGGGTGCTGGAAACCCCAAGAGAATAAGCAGATTCCTATTTATCGTCATTTTTTTACGCTGAAAAGGGAGTGTTGCGGCATTTTGCAACACTCCCTTTGGCTTATTTGATTTTTTTGTGTTGGCAGATCACACGCCAGCCAAAGGCAAACGAGGTAAAGCCGAACACCGGGGCGCAGATGCCCATAAACATCAGGGTGGAAACGATCTCCAGCCGTAAGATGGTGGTAACTGCGATCACCACGGAGCCAATGGCCGCCGCAGCGCCCAGAATGGCAAACAGCCAGGGACCAATGCCCACTTTCTGCTGAGGATTCTTGGTTTCGTTGGTATCCATAGTCATGCTCCTTAATTTATTGTTTTTTTAGTATACCACATAATTGCGCAGGATTCAAGTTCCCAATCCAAAACACACAAAAAATGGGATATATTTCTTGCTATTTGGCCGATTTGATGATAAACTGGATAATAGGTAGATATACCCGCTTACAAAAAAGCGGATCCAAATAATCCCCGCCAATCTCTAAGGGGAACAGAAGGGACATGGAGTGAATGAAAACCTCAAAACGGATTCTGGCAGGTCTTTTGGCAATGGTCATGCTGCTGTCGGTCATGCCGCTGGGTGCAGTGGCAGCGGAATATTCCGCCACACAGAACAGCCAACCCACCAAACAGGTAATTACCAAGGGGGAGCAATCCTCGGACCAGCTTACCTATGTGGGTATGGGCGTGGATGATTCTACGCTCAGCGGCACGGGAACGGAGGCTGACCCTTATTTGATAAGCGATGGCTATGACCTGTTGTATTTTGCACAGCAGGTCAATACCGGCGCCACTTCATATTTTGATCAGCATATCCGGTTGGAGAATAATATTGATCTGGAAAACCGTGATTGGGAGCCTGTGGGCTATTTGGCGCAGAAGCCCTTTGAAGGCCATTTTCATGGCGATTACCATGAGATCATCAATTTCTCCGTTAAACTGGACACCAGCACGCTAAAAAACGATACAGTATACTATATCGGCTTTTTCGGCTATATCAAGGGCGCTCAGATCGAGAATTTGGGCATCAACCACTATAGCCTGGATCAGACCTATACTTATGATACTGAAATCGGCGCTATGGCAGCTCATGCGGAAGGCTCCAGGCTGACCAACTGCTACGCCAACGGCGAAATCTGTGCAGCATTTACAGACTCCAATCCCCTGGAGCGTTCGGATGTCATTGAACTGACCTCTGTTCCGTCGGTTTTGGATTCCGAAAACGAGAACGAGAACGGACAGGGTGTAATTATCGACTTGAGAGCCCACCCTACGGATATTAATCAAACCATGACAATCCAGGGAAATGTCAGTGCCGTACGAATTTTAGGACAAGAAGGTACAACATACAATAACATTAACATTATCATTGCAGAACACGAATATTTCCCCATTCTGATTGAATTGAGAAATGTTAATATATGCGGCAATTCTGCGGACGCAACCATCAGCTGTAGCAGCGGCCGTAATATTTATTTCAACAGCTGCGAATCTGAAAATTCTATCATTAACACCAATGGCGCAGCTGCAGTATCCGCGCCCAACTCTCCAATCGGCATACTGGGAACAGCCCCATTCACCCTTCATGGCGGCGACGGAGCCGACGGTGTCAGCAACGGGGTGGCTGGCGGCGCTGGCGGTGCCGGTATTGCCTGTAAAGAGCTGCAGGTTGATTTGGGTGGCGCATTGACCGTACAAGGCGGTAATGGCGGCAACGGTGCCAGTGGCAGTACCTATTCCGGTCAGCATGGTGCCAGCGGCAGCAGTGGCGGAAATGGTGGAAATGCCATTGACTGTGAAACATTAAATGTTGTAAATGTGACAGACATTACTGTCATTGGCGGCAACGGCGGCAACGGCGGTCAGGGACTTGCCGGTAAACAGGGAATCATAGATAATGTTTACTATGAAAACGGCGGTAACGGCGGCAACGGTGGCGACGGTGGCGATGCCGGACATTCTGTTACCGGCATTATTCGGATTATGAATGCAAATATCCTGGATATGCGCGGCGGTGACGGCGGTGACGGCGGCAAGGGCGGCAACGGCGGCAAGGGCGGCGATCAGGGTGGTACCTACTGGTTTGCCGAACCCAAAGGCTTCAGCGGAGGAAATGCTGGCTCGGGCGGCGACGGAGGATGTGGTGGCGATGGCTTCACTGTAGGAGAGGGAGGAGATCCCGGACTTAAGGGAACCATCGGAAAAGGCACCTCAGGCAACTATTTCATCGGAATTGGAGTAAGCGGTTCCAACGGAAGCCCTGGTAATGATGGTGACCCGGGAACTGACGGCAATTTGAAGGAGTATGAGGTGCTGGATTCCATTCCCCAGGATAACGCATGGACCAATGCCACCCTTTCAGCCGCAACGCTGGTGGCCGGTGGTTTCGTGGGTGTGCTGGACAGCACCTCCAGCGCAGAGCGCTGTGCCGCTATGGTGAACAATATCAGCGCACAGGAAGGCCTGGACAACGGGCCTGCATACAACAACGTAACAGCCGGCAACTTCGCCGCAGAGGCAGCCGGCAGCATTACCAATTCTCTGTGTGCCTATATGCAGGATTCCGTGCCGGTAAAATATGACCTGGCACTTTGGTGCGGCCAAAGCCCCAGCCAACCGACGGAAAGCCCTGTGTTTATGCTCTGCGACGGTACAGACACCTTGGGGTTGGTTTATGACAACGGCATTGCAGATAACAAACTCCGGGCAGAAAGAACCGTTGATGGCTGGCTGGGAGAGGCGGAAACACTAACGATCCCAGAGTATGTGTATGACGGCCGGTTTATCGGCGCGGTCACGGAAATTGCAGATAAGGCATTTTTCGGAAATCAGTATTTAAAAAACGTCACCTGCGCCGGCAATGTGACGCATATCGGCACCATGGCCTTTTCCGGATGTACAGAGCTGGAAACCGCAGTACTGGGCGACAGTGTCACAACAGTGGGCAGCAAGCTGTTCTCGGAATGCTCCGCCCTATCCTCCATTACCATTGGCGCCTCCCTGTCCTCCATACCGGAATTCAATTCCAAGCGGCCCGTGGATTGTACCACACCCTTCGGCATAGACAAGACCAATTCCGTACTGAAAGAATACATCGTCGCTGAGGAGAATCTCTACTTTGATTCCATTGACGGTATTCTCTATGAAAAATTTCGATATGAATACCCGGAGGGCACCGTCAACACCCTCCCTGTGGCGGTCATTGACGCACCGGTAGAGGTAGAGATTCCCGACGGTATTTATGCGCCTGCGGATTATGTGATTCGGATATTCCCTTATGCGTTCCAGAATAACAGAACCGTAAAACAGGTACAGCTGCAATACATCCGTGATGTGGGCGCCGGTGCCTTTAAGGACTGCAGGAATCTGACATCCGTGGTCTTTGCCCAGCTGGAAACCTCCGACGAGACCGTGACCATTCTGGGACAGGAATACCAGAAGGCATGCGAGGTCTACACCACCAACATCGGTGCATCAGCCTTCGAAAACTGTCAAAGACTGAGCCATATTGATCTTTCCTCCGCTGCCCTGCGCAAGATCGGCATCAATGCCTTCTCCGGTTGTGCCACAGCAACCTCCGCAGAGCCGCTGACCATAAAATTGGGCGTGAATATCAGCATGCTCAACGCCAATACGGAGCAGATGGTAAACGATGTGGAATTCACCCAGGAGGAAATGAAAAAAGCAGCCTTTTCTTCCGCGTTTTCCAATGCCAAGGTAGAGGCATTCCAGGTGGTGGAGGGCTCTTCTCACTTCTTTGCGGAAGATGGCGTGCTGTTCTACCGCACGGGCCAGACAGATCCCAACACCCAAAAGGAAATTGCGTGGCTTGCTGCCTATCCCCGGTACGCCCAGGCGCTCAGCTACGAGGCGGCACTGGCGCAGACCTCAAAATATTCCCTGACCTATATTTCCCCCGAGGCCTTCAAGGGCAATATGTTCTTAGAGCAGCTGACCGTTGCCGACGGCATCACCGGTGCAGGCAATCAGGCGTTTGCCCAAATGCAGGCCCTTCATCGGCTGGAAATGAGCCAAACCTTAACAGATCTGAGTATCGAGCCCCAAATGTTTTTGGGCTGTGGGTCACTGGCATGGATCCAGGTAGCCCAGGAAAATCCCAAATACAGTAGTGTGGACGGTGTTTTGTTTGATAAAGCGCAAAGCCGGCTCATTAAGTATCCGGCAGGAAAAGCCAATGTAGACTACACGGTAGCGCAGCAGGTGTCCCAGATCGAACAATACGCCTTCTCCGAAAACGGTTGGGTGCAGTATGTGACCGTGGATGGCGTGACAACCGTCGGCGTCTATGCGTTCTATGACTGCAAAAACCTGAGCATGATCTATTTTGCCAACGAGAACTGCGATGCTCCCTTTAAATCCGTGGACGAGGTCAAGGGCAGCTATGCCTTCTGTACCGGTAATTCCTACAGGGCCACCATGGTGTGCTACCAGAAGGAAACAGAGCTTTGGAAGCAGCTGTCCCAGGGCGATTACACCGATAACGGAATCAAGCAGTTTACCATCGCCCAATTCGTAGCCTTCCCGGAGAATCAGGAGCAAACCGGCGTTTACGCAGTGGTGGTAACCAACAAAAGCGGCGCCCTGCTCAACGATATCAATGTAAAGCTGGCCGACGACCAGGCCATTAACACCGTGGGCGGTATTGCCCTTTTTGACAATTTGGATTTCTCACAACCTCATGAATTGCGGGTCTTTGACAACCAGGGAAACTATTTCCCGGTGATCAACCCGGAATTCTATCTGGACGAGGCCACCCGGATTACCTACATCACCCTAAGCAGCGTTCCCACCGTCAGCGGTGTCAGCGTTTCTTACACCTCCAACGCCCTGGCTGCGGTGGCGGAGGCAAGCGAGAAAGCAAAGGGCAGTGAGCTTGGTTGGATCGAGGTCATCGGCGGTACCCAGCAGACCCATGATATTAACTCCCAGGTGGCTAAGATCAACAAATGGTGCATTGACACCATTGACATTGCCATCAGCTGCGGCTATGAGGCCGGCTCTTCCATTACCGGCGTCCGGTTGGTGCAGGATGACACTACACTGATCACGCTGACCGAGGAGGAGCTGACGAGCATCGCCACAGAGCAGGACAGCCACGGGAACTGTACTGCTTCGATCCATATTTCTGTTTCCACAGATATTCTCCAGGAGGAGAAGGCGCTCTATGCTGTGGTGGATATCACAGACAGCGAGGGCAATGTAGATCAGGTGGAGCAGGAGCTGAAGATTCAGGTCTTCTACATGAACTATTTCCCCCTGGATATGTCCTTTGTGACCAACGAGCTGGCCATTACAGTGGACGACTCCATCCCCTTCATCGGCGGTGCGGAGATCAAGCTGGCAGATCCCAAGGAGGATCGGTTCTATGTGAATGTGGGCATCGGCGCGGATTATATCCGGATGATCCTCAATGAGGAAAAGCTGACCAAGGATTTCTACTTTGGAAACAACTATGAGTACAAAAGCAGCAAAACCGGCGACCTGCTGGATGTGGAGAATGTTCCCAGCTGGGAGGATTATCTGAACCTGGTGAAGGAAAAGCCCTATGCGCAGTACAAGGAGTACAAGTACGAACACAAGGTAGGCCTTTCCCTGGGCGGCTATGTGGAAATGAAGTACAAGGGCAAAACCGCGTCAGGTCAGAACGATTTTGCCTACACCGCCAACATCAGCGGCACCATCAAATACACGCTGGCCGAGGGCGCCACTGTGTGGGCAGTGATCCCCGTCCGTGTGGAGGTGGAGGTAACCGCCTCCGGCAAGCTGGAAGCCACCCTGGTATTTGACAAGGAAGCAGAGCAGTTCTGCACACCTACCGTGGAAGCCACCCTGGAGGGCAGCATTACAGCCAATGCAGGCATTGGCTGTAAGGTGGCCTCCGCCGGTGTATACGGCGCCATCAAGACGGTGATGGAGTTGGATATTTATCCGAACTTTGCGCTGGATAAGTGGACGGCCTCCGGCGATATGGGCGTGTATGTGAAGATCAATATGCTGTTCTTCAAATTCAAGAAAACCTGGTCGCTGTTTGAAAAGCTTGGCTGGAACAACCAATGGGTGATCTATGAGAACGGCTGTTGGGGCGGCACATCGGCGGCCACTAAGTCCATCAACGAGCTTTACAATGAAGATAACTATTCCCTGGCGGTCAGCCAAACGCCCATGCGCAGCGTCAAGCGAGGCGCACAGTCCCAGGCCAATGCCTATTCCGGCATCGCACCCAAGCTGGTGCATGCAGGCGATCTGGTCTATATTATCTATCACGAGAATCTGCATGGCATTGAGCAGTACGATGATTACAACTATCAGAAGCTGGTATACCAAACCTATGATCCGAGCAGCGGTGAATTTTCCAAGGTGGTAAACCTGGTGGAGGATAACGGCTATGTGGACGGCGCTTTTGACGCCTACAGCGACGGAGAAAACGTCTACCTGGTCTATGCCCAGATGAACAGGCTGCTGACCCAAGCGGACGAAGAAAACACTGCGGCTACACTGTGCGATATGGAACTGAAAACCGCTGTGCTGCAAAACGGCCAGTGTACCGTATGGGACGGAGCTCTGACCCAGGATTCCTACTACGAAATGCATTTGCGCTTAGGTACGCTCAGTGGCCAAATCGCCGCTGTGTGGGTTCGCAATGAGGAAGCCACCCTGTTCGGTGCTACTCAAAGCAACGGCCTGTCTGTCTGGTACAGCGTGCTGGAAGACGACAGTTGGAGCCAGGCGCAGCCCCTGCAGACCGGAATCGGTACCATTACAGACCTGGAAATCGTCAACGACACCGTTGCGTATATTACCGACAGCAACAATGATCTTACCACCATGGGTGCAGATGGCGTACAGGGCTATGCCGACCGTATGATTACGGTGCTGGGTGGCCAGGGCACTGAGCAGGAGGGCGCTTATCACGATATCTCCCAGGTGGACGGCGAATTGGTTTACTATTCCGGCAACAATCTGTACACTCTGTCCAGCGGGCAGGCCTTCTTCGATGCACCCATCGCCGGTCTGCCTGAGGAATATAAGGTGCTGACCGACAGCCAGGGCGATGCAAAGGTACTGCTGTTCGTAGGCGAAGTGGCCTATGGGGACAGCTCCGAAGCCAACGGCTCCAATATCTTCGGTATTTTCCGGGATAACGGTCTTTGGGGACAGCCGGTTCAGATCACCGATTACGGCCAGGGCGTTTATGTGACCTCCTACGATGCAATGGATGACGGAAGCCGGATGCTGCTGTCTGTATTGACTTCCCAGGTAGAGGTTTCCGGTGCCACCGGCGCAGATCAGGATGATTACATCACCCAAAACACCTTCACCACCCAATGGATGGATTATCCCACCCAGATCACTGTGGGACAGATACTGTCCCAGCCGGATTATGCCACACCCGATGTGAACGCGGCACTGATGATCGAGATCACAAACAGCACCTGTCAGACCCTGACCCAACTGCCTGTGTATATTTCCGGCGGGTTGCTTGAGCCACTGGAACTGATGGTCACGGAATTCTGCGACGCCAACGGCAATATGCTGAAAGGCGGCCTACTGCCCGGCGAGCACGCCTATGCAACCTTGTCCTTCAATCCCGGCGACGCCACACAGACGGCCTACAATGTTCAGGTTGGCCAAACCACCCAGTCCGTAACCCTGTGGTACAGCGATTATGCGGTGCAGGGAAAGCAGGTGCAGATCGGCAATAACGATTATGTGGTGGCTTATGTGAACAACAAGGGGCATCTGTCCGGTCAGTATACCCTGACTGCCACACTGGAGGGGCAGGAGCCCATCACCACCCAGCTGAAGGAGCTTCAGGGTGGAGAGCATCAGTACATTCTGATTCCGATCCCATCGGAAATGTATGACGGCACAGACCATATTGTTACCCTGCAGCTGAACGCGGACGAAGAATATGTCCTAGCCAATAATAGGGCGCAGGTAACCGTAGCTGTCCAGCAGAAAGAAGGTGTAGACACCTCCAAAGCCTTCTGGGTCTATGAGAACGGACAGCTGCTGGCTTCCTATGACACCCTGGCTCGGGCGCTGGAGAATTACAACCCGGAAAGCCAATACATTCAGCTCCGGGCAGATGCCCAGGTGGATTGCACGCTGACCGGTGACCTATACATTGATCTGGCAGGAAATGACCTGACCGGCACAATGGTAACCAACGGCTTTGCCGTCTATGGCATGGATTCCACCACCGACGACTACAGTGCCGAAGCGGCAGGCTGCTTCCTCTGCTTGGATGCCGATGGCAGTACCATCGTGCCCCAGCGTCAGTTCAAGACCAGCATTACCGGCACTGTGCGGCGGTATATGGCAATTGAAGGTCTGGGCGGTTACAGCTTCCACCGGTTCTACTTGGGTATTACAGACCTGAGTCTGAAACCGCATGTAACCGGATTTGGCTATAGAGCCCAGTTCTACGGCGACGAAATGGTGCAATCACAATTAAGCAACATGGGATATAGCCTGTGGCTCACGGAGGGGCATACCATCACCAGAACCACCGGAACCTTCAAAAACCAGCTGACGCTTCTGCTGAAGAACTTCCAGGTAGAAAGCCACGGCACCATACCCGTCCATGCCAAGGTGTTTATGACCCTAAATGACGGAACGGTCATAGAAAGCGAAACCACTGCTTACAGCATGTGCCAGATGGTACAGGCCATTGCAGCCAGCTTTGACAGCTTTGAAACAGCGCAGAAGCAGGCAGTGAAGGCCATGTGCGAAAAGCACCCGGTTATGGCAGATTGGAACATTTCCCAGATCCTAACATGGACTGAAAATTGATGCAAAAGAACAGGGGGCGGTTCTGTGTCTCGGCAGACACAGTGCCGTCCCCTTTCTGATTTGGTTTTTGTGGTTGTTCATATTTTCTTGACGGTTGGGGATTTATATTGTATAATAGATTCCAATCTCCACTTAGGTAGAAGAAAAAGAAAGAGAGAAACCTCCATGATTGGATTTTATGATTACACGGTCATATTGACTTACGGCGGCTTGATATTTGCGATTTTGGGCATTGTGGACTGCTTCCACGGCAATTTTGTAGGTGCGCTGCTGTACCTGGGGCTGGCCCTGGTCTGCGACACACTGGACGGCAGAGTGGCTCACACCAAGCGCAACCGCACCCACGCACAGACCATGTTCGGTATTCAGATCGACTCTCTGTGCGATATGGTGTCCTTCGGCGTTATGCCCGCCATCTTCTGCTACTGCGTGGGCATGAATAGCGAATGGGATCTGGTGCTCATCGGCTACTACTGCCTGTGCTGCGTGATCCGTCTGGCATACTTCAATGTGCTGGCGCTGGACAAGAAGCCCGGCGAAAAATCCGTGTACCACGGTCTGCCCGTGGTGGGCTTTGCCATCGGTCTGCCGGTGTTCTACCTGCTGAGCCTGTGGTTCAGCAACCCTGTGGTGGTATGGACCCTGCGTGCGGCCCTGCCTCTGACCGGCACTTTGTACATCCTGAACTTTGAGATGCCCAAGCCAAAGCTGATTATGCTGCTGCCCCTGCTGATCATGTATCTCACAGCCTTTGTGCTGCTGTGCGTCCTATGAGCGGCCAGTGGAAGGACAGACAGGGCAACCGGGTTCCCGGCGAGGACACCCAGGACAAGACCCTGTCTTTTCTGTACAACAATCCCCTGGGCAAATGCCTGACCTCTGTTATGATCCAGCCCTGGGTCAGCAAGACCGCAGGTAAGCTGATGGATTCCCGGCTGTCCGCAGCCGCCATTCCCTCCTTTATCAAGAGCAACCGCATTGACATGAATTGCTACGAGGATCGGGAATTTACTTCTTTTAACGATTTCTTTACCCGGCAGGTCAAAGAGGGCATGCGCCCGGTGGACATGGAGCCCTCCCATCTGATCAGCCCCTGCGACTGCAAGCTTAGCGTCTATCCCATCACCGATGATCTGAAGGTCAAGGTCAAGGGCACCGTGTACACCATGGAGAGCCTGCTGCGGGATAACACCCTTGCCCAGCACTTCCAGGGCGGCACGTTCCTGCTGTTCCGGCTGACCAAGGACGACTACCACCGCTACTGCTACATTGACAGCGGCACCAAAACCTGCAATGTGCGTATCCCCGGTGTGTACTACACCGTCAACCCCATTGCCCTGTCCAATTTCCCGGTCTACAAGGAAAACACCCGGGAGTACACCCTGCTGGAAACGGAGAATTTCGGCACGGTGCTGATGATGGAGGTAGGTGCCACCATGGTGGGCAGGATCGTCAACTACCATGCCGAAACCCAGGTCACCCGTGGCCAGGAAAAGGGTCGGTTTGAGTTTGGCGGCTCCACCATTATCGCCTGTCTGGAAAAAGATGCGGCCATCATTGACCCGGATATTTGGGAAAACACCGAAAACGGTGATGAGACCATTGTCCGCATGGGTGAAAAGATCGGCATTGCTGCGAAATAACAAAAATCCACGGTTCTAAACCGTGGATTTTTTATTTCAAATTTCAATTTATCGCTCCGTTTACCACCGCACCAAAGCCTCCCCTGTGTAAGGGGAGGTGGGCAAAATCTTTGATTTTGCTCGGAGGGGTTGTCAATCCCCCTGTCAAAAATCAAATAGATTTTTGACAGGGCCCCCTTTACACAAGGGGGCCTTTACGCACCGCCGCAACAGAACGATAAATATGAATTTATAATTCGTTCCAAACCGTAAATCCCAGGATCAGTGTGCCGCCAATGGCTTGCCACACAGACAGGGGTTCTGCCAAAAACTCCACGGAGATCACCACCGCTACCAGAGGATCCAGGTAGCTTAAAATGGCCGCTTTTTGTCCGGGCAAGGCCTTCAATGCGGAAAAATACATACAGTAGGTGATGCCCGTGTGGACAATGCCCACCACCAGCAGGCACGCCCAGCCAAACCCATCCAGCGCGCCCACGTGGACACCGCCAGAGAGCAGTACATAGGGCAAAAGCACCACCAGGGCAGCCAAAAACTGCAAAAAGGTTCTGTGGATGCCGTCCACATCCCGGATGTACTTGTTCATCAAAATCACGCTGGCGTAGAACACCGCCGCACCCAGGCCAAACAGGATGCCCACGCCGTCCGTGCCCTTGCCGGAGAAGCCCACGCCGGTGATCAGCACCAGTCCCAGGGTGGACATGACAAAGCAGATGATCTGTTTTTTCGTCAGCCGTTCCCGGAACAGCAGCGGACACAGCGCCGTCACGATCACCGGGGCAAAATAGTAGCTCAAGGTGGCAACGGACACGGTGGTGTAGCGGTAGGCCTCAAACAGCAATATCCAGTTGATGCCCATGGCCGCTCCGGAAAAAAGGAGCAGGGGCAGCTGCTTTTTGATCTTCCCAAAGGGGATCTTCTGCTTTGTGACCAGCAGAAACAATCCGATCATCACCGCCGCCATCATAGCCCGGTACAGTGCCAGCTCCCCGGAGGGCAGCCCAATATGCTTCACAAAAGCACCCAGGGTGCCAAAGACCACCATGGACGCAGTCAGCATCAACCGAGGATCTTGAAATCGTTTCATAAATATCAGCCTTTTCGGTAATTCACACTGGGCTCCGGAGGTATGCCGTCACGGCTGAGCAGCTCCGTCACCGTTAAAAATTCATAATCCCCTGCCTGCATTTCCGTCATAGCCTGGATGGCGCCGTTGACCGTAAAGCTGTACAGGTCGTGCATCAGTACGATGGAGCCGTCCGGGCAATTGCGAATGGCTCGGTACACCGCGGCAGTGCTGCGGGTCACCCAGTCCTGGGAGTCCACCGACCACAAAATATGGGGCAGCTCCACACAATCCAGCACCCGCTGATCATAGTTTCCGCCGGGGGTGCGCCAAGCTGTGAAGCCCTGGCCGGTGATTTCCCGGAGCAGATCATCGGATTTTTGGAAATAGGATTTAATAACCTCATCGGACAGCCGGGTCTGATTCTTATGGTCATAGGAATGGTAGCCGATCTCGTGACCTTCCTGCATTTCGCGCAAAACCTGCTTTTCATAGCTGGTGATACGGTTGCCCACCAGGAAGAAGGTCACCCGGATATCGTTTTCCTTCAAGAAGTTCAGCAGCTTGGTGGTCTGGGCGCTGGGGCCGTCATCGAAGGTAAAAGCCACCTGCTTCACATTGCACACCTTCACCCGGCAGCTGGCGGTAAGACCGCTGTGCTTGCCCGTGGCGGTGACGGTGACTGTACCGTATTTATGGCCGGTGACCACACCGTCCTTGACGGATGCAATGGCCGGGTCAGAGCTGCTCCAAACAAACTCCTCGCCGCCATCCGCCGGCTCCGTGATCAGTGCCAGCACCTTTTCGGCGTTTGGCTTGACCTTATAAAGCTTCCGCTCTATGGAAAGGCCGGTCAGTGGTGGAATGACTTCCACTTGGATCTGCGCCTGATTGCCGTTTTCCAGGGTGACGGTGACCGCAGCACTGCCGTAGGCAATGCCCTGCAGTACACCGTTTTCCACGGTGACGATGGCCGGGTTAGAGCTTTGCCAGGTCAGCGAAGCACTGACCGGGTGATTCAGCACAGGCGCCAGGGTGTGGGTTCTGTCCTTAACGAGACGCATACTGTCCTGTCCCAGGCTCACGGTCAAGGGCTCAGACAGCACCGTGACCAAAATGCGGTCGGTTAAATTTCCCTGGGCGTCATAGGCATACACAAAGGAAGATCCCTCTGCTAAGGCGTGGATATTGCCGTTTTCGTCAATGGCCGCAATATCTTCCCGGGCGCTGCCGTAGGTCATGCCGCCGCCCCAGGGGGCAGTGTGGCCGGGCTCCAGCAGCACCATGGGGGTAGCGCTTTGGGTGGTCACAGGGGTAACGGAGCTTTGCCCCAGAATATGCGCCTTGATCTTCAAAAAATCCGTAATGGTCACCAGACCGTCACCGTTCAGATCTCCGGCTTTCTCCCGCACAGGCTCCAGTTCGTTGCCTAGCACCCGGGATTTGATCATCAGAAGGTCGGTAATGGAAACGCTGCTGTCGCCATTTAAGTCGCCGGTAACCACCGCCGTGGCAGTAACCGTAGTTTCGCCCACCACAGTACTGACTGTGGTGCCGGTGCCAACAATATCCGTGGACACCTGCAGCTGGGCAGGGGCGCAGACGGCACGCAGCTTTTGGGCTGTGGTGCCCGGCACGATACCGGTTATGTACTGGCCGTCCATGCCGTAATAACCGGACAGAATCCCTTCCACAGCAGGATCATAGGGGGTGGCTGTCTGGGCATGGGCCACCGTACCGCCCAGGGGCATACAAATGCCCAACAGCAGCACCAGCAAACAAATTGCAATATTTTTTCTCATAGCTTGCCTCCCATCCCTTGCATTCTGTCAAAAAACAGTTATAATGGGGATATTATATCTTGATTGCACAAGAAAAACAATACTGGGAAGTGTTTTTATGAGAAAAGTTTTAGGATGCTTACTGATTCTGTCGGTTCTGCTGTGCCTGGCACCGGCTGCACTGGCCGCAGGCTCCGCCAGCCTCAGCGGTGCGGACACCGCCCGCGCAGGCGACACCATCACACTGACTTTCACCGCCGGCGGCGGCATTTTGGGCGGCTCCGGCACAGTTTCCTACGATGCCTCCCAACTGACCCTGCAGGGCTACAGCTCCTGTCTGAGCGGCAGCTGGACCGTAGAATTTAACAGCAATAATTTTGCATTTTGGGATGACTCCCTGTCCTCTCCCATCTCCGGCAGCAAGGCCATTTTCAAGGCCACCTTCAAGGTAAACGGCTCTGTAACACCCGGCACCCAGATCAACGTGACCGTCAGCGGCATCCGGGTCTCCGACGGTCAGGCAGAAACCTCCCTGGGCAGCCGCGGACACACCATTACCATCTTGGACCCCCTGTCCGATAACTGCAATCTGGCATCCATGACTGTGTCCAACGCGGCCATTTCCCCTGCTTTCTCCCCTGCCACCATCGGCTACAGCGCATCCGTTCCCTTTGAGATTTCTTCTCTGAACATCAGCGCCAAGGCAGAGCATGCCGGTGCCAAGGTGTCCATATCCAATAACCAGCTGACCCCCGGCGGCACCACCACCGTGAAGGTCACAGTCACCGCGGAAAACGGCGCTACCAAGGTCTATTCCATCAAGGTCGCCCGGGCGCAGGATCCCAACTATGTACCCAGCAGCAACGCAGAGCTCAGTGAGATCATTGTGGAGGGACAGACCCTATCACCGGCCTTCCAGGCAGATATCACCCAGTATTACATTTGGCTACCCTACGAAACGGAAACGGTGTCTGTTTCTGCCAAGGTCGCAGACAGCAGATCCAAGCTGTCCGTGGGTACTTATGAGCAGCTGACCCCCGGCAAAGGCACGGAAATTCCCCTCACCGTCACCGCAGAGGACGGCACACAGCTAAGCTATACGGTTACGGTAGTGCGTGCGCCCGCCCATGAGGATGTAGAGGACTTTTTAAACGGTGTTCCCGCAGAACCTCCCGTGACAGAAGAACCCACCGAGCCTGTGACGGAATCCACCACAGAGCCCACGGAAGTTCCCGACACAGAGCCTGCAGCGCAGAACTCCCAAGATTATAGTGTGATCGCCGGTATCGTCGGCTTTGTACTGGGCGCAGCCCTCACCGCGCTGATCATGACCCTGGTTCGTAAAAAGAAGAAATAAACTCATATTGTCCTCTTTGCCTCCCCTGTAGGGGAGGTGGCACGGCCTAGGCCGTGACGGAGGGGTTTGTGGATGCTGGCAATTGTAGGCAAATTAAACTCCGTTAACCCCTCAGTCACCTTCGGTGACAGCTCCCCTACAAGGGGAGCCTTTAGAATTTGACAGCAAAAACGCCACGGACGGTGTCCGTGGCGTTTTGTTATTGAATTTCCGTAAATGGCGGCTCTTTTTCCATTTCCTGCTGGGTAAGCATTTGCATATACTCTTCCATACATATACCCAGCTCTTTCAGCTCCATTGCCAGCTCAACGCCTACATACCGGAAATGCCAGGGCTCATACATGATACCCGTTATCTCCGTTTTGTCCGCAGGATAGCGCACGATAAAACCGTAATCCCAGCAGTTTTCCCCCAGCCAATTCAGCGCCGACTGGTTGCTCTTGCTGATATCCGCAGCCAGTCCCATCTGGTGCTCACTATGCCCCGGAATGGCCACGGAACGGCTTGTCAGCTTTTCGGCTGTTGCCTTGTCATAGCCCTGCTGCATATAGGCCTGCACACGACGATCCCAAAGGAATTGCTGTAGCGACAAAGAGCGGTACACATTGTCCACATACATATAGTAGCCCGCCTTCTTGCCAGCAGTCACCATCTGCTGCAGAGCATCGGCACATTCCGTGTTGGCCTTCACCGCCCCAACGCTCACCAATTCAAAGGTGTAATCCTCCGGAATGGGATTCCAGGGATTGGGCATCAGCACATGCTTACCTGTGGAGGTAAAGAAGCGGTTGATCCCGTCTATGGTCACCTGGCCAATGGCCATGACGCCGTTTTCCTTCAGATAATAGGTATCCCCATCCAGCTGCAGCCAGCCGTGATACATCTGACCGTTTTCGTCAAAGTAGTATCGGTGCTCACCGATATCCACCCAATCGGAAATGGCGGTCACCACCTCCACAGAAAGCTCCACCGGGCTGCCGCCATATACCGTGGCAGTGACCGTGGCCTTGCCTGTTCCCATGGCGGTCAGCACGCCGCCCGCAACCTCCACCACCGTCGGATCAGAGGTCTGCCAGGTGATCACCGGCATCACAGGATGGTTGCAGCTATAGGCTGCGGACACAGATTGTCCCTTAGTCAGTATGTAACCGGATCGATCAAAAGATACGGTCAGCGCCTCCTCCAAAACCGTCACCAGCTGTCTGGAAAGCACAGTCCCCTGGGCATCCAGGGCGTACAGGAAGGTAGTGCCCGGGGTCTGCCCGGCAGTCACGGTACCTTGGCTGTCCACCGTTGCCACCGCTTCGTTATCGCTTAAGTAGGATACGCCCTGCGCCTGCCACACATGGCTGGAGCCGGGAGTTATGAGTACCAAGCTTTGGGCTTTGGGGGCTGCGGTCACTGAAATCTGTTCCCTGCCCAGCAGGCAGGATTTCAGCTTCAGAAAATCCGTAATGGACACCTGCCCATCGAAATTCAGATCTGCAGCCGCGGCGGCTGTTTCCGAAATATCATTGCCCAGCACCGCGGACTTGACCATGAGCATATCCGTAATGGACACTTCTCCATCCCCGTTCAGATCGCCCGCCACAATGGCCGTCATAGCCGTCCCATCCGGGAAGGTAATGACCGTGCCGGTGGAAAGTGTATCACCGGAAGCTGTGCCGCCGGCAGGCAGGCACACCGACAAAAGCGTGCTGGCAGGCGTTCCCGGAGCAATGCCGGTGATGTAGCCCTTCTGCTGATCCACGCAGTAATAACCGGACACCACGCCCTCCCGGGCGGCATCGTAGGCCTTCGTCGTCTGATCCTCTGCGGCCATAGAAAGTACTGGGATCACCGCCAGCAGCAGCATGCACAGTGCCATACGCCATATTTGCTTACCCATGCTTCCTCCTTTCTGACCATCTGTCAAATAGCCTTTCCTATATTATATATTCTGTTCGCCCAAAAAACAACCATTAAATTCCTATTTATCGTTCCGTTTATCACCGCAATTGTTTCGATGCGTCATTGCGAACCAGCCCGCAGGCTGGTGTGGCAATCCGTTCTCTTTAACAACCAAAAAGTTATTATAATGATATAATAACGAAAAATATATTCGTATTAACTAACATGTTTGTCCCGTAACTCCGCCGCTGGGGGATGCGGATTGCCACGCCAGTGTGCGCACTGGCTCGCAATGACGCATTGGTTTAGATTGTGCGTAACGGAGCGATAAATTGGCATTTGACAGCAAAAAGCGGCTCGCGTTAAGCAAGCCGCTTTGCTTTATTTTTGTTGGCCACAGCCGCAGCTGCAGCTGCCGCAGGTGCCGCTATCCGGGCAGCCGATGCACTTTTTGCCGCTTTTCTTGGCCTTATATATGTACCAGCCGGCAAAGCCTACGATTCCCAGGATCACGGCAACGATGATCACATCTACCATAATCTCACTTCTTTCCGCTGAGTGCGTACTCAGATTTTACTTTTTTGTCGGAACGGACGCACAGCCAGGTCAGCACCGCCGCAAAGGCCAGCACGAAGATTAAGCCGCCAATGAAGCCTGTACCCAGGCTACCGGTGACGATCAGTGTGCCGATCTGATAGACCAGGAAGGCCACCGTAAAGCCCACGCCCAGCTGAAGGGCGATGCCGCCCCAGAACCACTTCTTCTGGCTGATCTCGGCATTCATGGCGCCCAGGGCAGCGAAGCAGGGAGGGGTAAACAGGTTGAACATCAGATATGCCAGGGCTGCCACCTTGGTCAGCATGACCATGGCAGCGGTGACCTCGTCGCCGCTGGCGGCTTCCAGGTCTTCGTTAATGGCAAAGCCATAGCACACAGCCAAAGTACCCACCACATTTTCCTTGGCGATGAAGCCGGTGACCGCTGCGGCGGCCAGCTGCCATGCATGGTAACCCACAATGGGGATCAGCGCATAAGCAAAGGGATTGGCAATGGTGGCCAAAATGGAGCTGTCAGAGCCCTCTTCCACCAAAGACAGGCTCCAGTCAAAGGACTGCATAATAAACACGGCGGCGTTGCACACCAAAATAATGGTGCCTGCCTTGACGATATATGCCCAGCCACGGCTGCACATATCCATGAATGCGCGCTTCAAAGAGGGAGCCTTGTACTCGGGCAGCTCAATGATGAAGAAGGACTTGCGGTGCTTGTGACCGGCGATCTTGTTCACCAGCAGTGCGCCCAGCAGAATCAGTACGATGCCCACAAAGTACATAAGCGTACCCACCCAGGGGGCTTCCTTAAAGAACGCACCCACAAACAGGGCAATGACCGGCAGCTTTGCGCCGCAGGGCATAAAGGGAGTCAGCATGGCGGTGGCGTTGCGCTCCCGCTCATTGCGGATGGTACGCACAGCCATAACACCGGGAATAGCACAGCCGGTGCATGTATCCTGACGAGCTTCACCCTGCCATAAATCCCATGTCAGAGGAGAACCAAACGGAAGCGTCTTTTCATCAGAAATCATCTCGCCCGATGTACC